>NZ_JAUBTS010000099.1:0-15791 GCF_036705105.1 Microcoleus sp. B9-D4 | reverse complement strand
CGTCCAAAAAGGACGGGCGGGACGCCCATCCCACAATAACAATTAAAATTGTAAGTTATTTAATTCGCGATCCTTAGTTAAAGAGTCGAATCCGCAAAAAACTCGACTCCATACCCGCGCTAGGAATTCTTGCGCTGTGCATCCTCACCGCCTTGGCGCTTCCGATAAGACTTAGCCCAAGCATAGCGCTGCGGATTTTTTTGCAGCAGATATTCCACAACTTCCCGACGCTTCTCATCCTTAGCATTTTTGACAACCTGCTTGAGTTCGGAATCTATATCTTCTGATTCAGCACCGCGTTTAATTGCCTCGTTAAACCAACGCTCACCCTCTGAAAATTGACTCCGCTCAAAACAAATAGCTCCCATCAAAGTGTAAGGATGATGACTCTGAGGCTGATACTCAATAGCTTTGAGCGCGCACTTTTCAGCATCATCTAATTTATCAATATCTCGGAAAGCACCGCCCCTCGTTGTTAGCAAAGCGGACTTGAGCTTATTTTCTTTGATTTGGTCGAAGTCCAGATTTTCTGTCACCTGCAATGCACTTTCCGGTTCATCTGCCTTGCGCCAATGACTGCTGGCGTTGGGCAAGTTCCATTTATTTCCAGTGCGCTCATATTCCTCCTCATAGAAACGCGCTTCAAGCCTGTGGTAGGCAATAGCAATCCTTCCATGACTAGCTAAAAGTTTCTGTTGTATTAACTGAACAACTAACACAGGATCTAGACGCTCTTCTTTCTCCAATTTGACCATGATTGCGTAAAACGGATCGAAAGGGAAATCACGATCTATAATCCGATACTTGACCTTGAGAGCAGCAAATTCCTTTTCTTGGGCAAAAGTAATTACATCCTCACGTCCATTCTGTTTCACCCAATCAATATCAGCCTCACTCAACAGCTCTCCCGATTGGATTTTGGATTTCAGACTAGCAGCATATTTGTCAATAGCAAAAGTAATTACATCATCACGTCCATTCTGTTTCACCCAATCCAAATCAGCCTCACTCAACTGCTCTCCCGCTTGAATTTTGGACTTGAGACTAGCAGCATATTTGTCAAGCGCCAGAGTAATTGTCTCAGTTAGTTTACGCTTTTTCAGAAAGTTAATATCCGGCTCACCTAGCGGATTTTCTAAATCAATTTTTTTGAGAACTTTATACAGATGGCTAGAGAGGGATGAATCCTCATAAGTAGTAGCTTTATACTTAACTTTCAGTTCAGCAAAGTGCCGTGTTTGTTCCATCTCCAAAACAATGCTAAGCGTTTCGCTAAGTTGATGCTCTTCCAGCCAGTTAAGTTCTGACTCGCTCAACTGCTTATCTGCCTCAAGATTTTTCAGGATGGGATACAACGGACTTGATACAGATGTTTCTGGGTATTCACTAGCTTTGTACTTATCCTTGAGTTGGGCAAACTCAGCTTCTCTTACAGCTTCTTTTTCTTGAAGAATTCCCAGGGTGTCAAATAGTTCTTGTTTCTTCAGCCATTTAACCTCTGAATCATTTAACGGTTTTTCAGCTTCTAGTTTATTCAAAATTTGATAGAGATGACTTTCAGGCAATGAGTCTTGATGTTTTGTGGCTCGGTACTTAGCCTTTAGTGCAGCAAATCGCGCCATATCTTCAACGATAGCAACTGTTTCAGTAAGCCCGTGTACTTGTTGGAGATATTTAACTTCTAAGTTAGTTAGCTGATTTTCTGATTCAAGTTTCCAAAGGATAGGATACAAAGCACTGGACATGGGTACCCCTCTGGTTACTTTAAACTTAGACTTGAGTTGAGAAAATTTAGCATCGAGTTTTTTGGGTTCTTCCTTCTTACGTTGTGGCTCTTGCTCGATAGCTTTTCTTGTTTCCAAAAGCTCATGCTCTTGTAACCAAATCCACTCAAATTTAGTAATTTCCAATTCTAAATCAGCTTTTCGCAGAATGAGATACAGAAGACTAGAGGGAGATGAATCTTCATATTTTGTTGCTTGATACTTGGACTTCAGCGCTGCAAAATGTTGCACCTGGACTTCAAAAGCGTCGTTGCTCATGGTGAATCCCCCGATTTATACTTCTAGCCGCTACACAACCATCTCCCAGCATTCCGCGATCGCCCGCAGTCAAAACCCAAACTTTTTTAACTGAAAACTCATCCAGATGGTAATATTATTTTAACAGTTCGGTTTCACCAACTACAGCTACAAACCTCAGTATTTTCACTGAAATTTATAATAATTAGTACCTAAAGCCCCCTCCCTCATTCCATCAAATAATCGGTCATATATTCACCCGGATCAAACCGATAAAATAGTTCTCAACTCCATGAAATACAGATATGCGGTAGGGAAACAGCACGGCGCTGTGTCCTGAAATGTGCTGTCTCCTGAATGTAGGGCAGACAATTGAGAATCGCTACAGCAATCCTATTTTAGTTGTGAACTAATTTTTTTCACAGTAAACTATCCATTAAATCCATAACGCGGATAGCCTCATCTGACAAAGATAGAGATTCTTGTTGATTGAGGTGATGCTCCAAAACTCCTTTGAGCGCAATCAATTTCAGGCTATTTTCTGCTAAAGTCTCAGAAATAGCTTGCGCTCCCGGCAAATAGCCGATCGCCCCCAAGTCCATCAAAGCCGATCGCCTCAACTGCAAATTAGCCCCATTCAAAGCACTTACCAACCGCTCTCCGTAAACCCGCTCACCAGTTAACTGATACATCGCCCGCGCCGCAGCGTACTGCACCCGCTCCACAGAATGTTCTAAAAAAGGTGAAATTAGCGGTATTGCTTCTGTCGCTTGCAGGGTTCCCAAAGCTTCAATTACCGAGTCGTAAGGTTGCACGAGGTGCGATTTTCCTGGCACTCGCACAGCCACAGCTACGCCCCCATCCAATAGCTTCATTAGCGGCTCAATAGAATCGCGATCTCCCAGCATTTCTAGAGCTTGAGCCGCCGCTTCCCGCACGTAATAATCGGCGCATTCCAAACAGCGAATCAGGGCAGGTAAGGCTTGTTTGTCGCCCAATTTACCCAGGGCCCGCGCCGCATTTCGCAATAGGGAATAGTCGCCGATTTTCGTTTGTTCTGACTCTTCTTCCAATGCGGCAATTAAAGCTGCAATAGCTGCCGGTTCCTTGACTCGAAATCTGCCCACCCACCAAGCAGCATAATACCGGAGACTGTAATCTTGGGAGTGCAAATTTGCGATCGCCTGTTCAACAGTTAAAGACTCGCCCTCAGCTACACCCGCCGGCGGTGAGTCGGATTCGTAATAATTCATAGTCATTAGTTATTAGTTATTAGTTATTAGTTATTCGGCTCTTGAAATGGCTGCTATCCAGAAAAAACCTGCAAGGGTTAGGGAAACTGGCCGATTAAAATCGCTACTAAACAGACAAAACCCGCCGGGGCGGGTTACATTAACTCTTAGTCCGCTTGGAGTGGACGAAAGTTTGTCTAGGAGCGATTTTCATCGCCCCTTCTAGCTTGTGTCGGAGCGATTTTCATCGCCCCTGCAACCAAACTATTGGTGATCGTGGGATGATTCATGGGATGATTCATGGGATGATTCTGCACCCGCGTTTAAAGGATGAATGCTGACAATTTTCCCGCCCATGCGAGTAATCCGCTGCATTTCTTGATTCATCCGATTGTAAGGCACAGTGATAAATGTACTCGCGCTCGATCGAATCGAATAATCCACATTATCTGTTTCATCGCTTTGGCGCAAGCCGACAACTTCATACCGAAAGCAGCGACTAGCCGAAGCTGTATTGCCACTTTTTCCAGCTACAATTTGACCCAACATAAGCTTCTTGGTAATTGGTAATTCTGACTGTTGACTATTGACTGTTGACTGTTGACTGTTGACTAAAAGCTAGTAACTGCCAACTGCCAACTGCCAACTAATACCAATTTTTTATGAGGCTGCATAGAATCTGATCCCCCCTAACCCCCCTTAATAAGGGGAGTAGGGGGTGGGACAAGATTCTTCTCAAAGTCCCCCTTCTTAAGGGGGATTTAGGGGGATCGAGATATGTGCAACTTCACATTAAATTGGTATGACTAAATTGGAGTAATGCTGGCGATTTTCGCGCCCATGCGTTGAAATTTCTGCATTTGCGAGGACAACTCCTCAACAGGTACGATGAAAGCCTTGCTGCTGCGGCGCACGCTGGGATAGCCGCCCGTGCGAATTCCCGAAACTTCCACGCGCACCAGCCGCCCTTCTTTGCCGTAAGCAGCAGCGCCGCCGAAAGTGCTGCTGGGAGTTACGTTTCTGGCAGAAGGCCGATATGCCCAACCTTCGTTACCGCCAGAAGGCCCAACTACAGCCGTAGCGCTGTTAGTGCCGAGTTCGACAGCTAAGCGAGAGTTATTGCCTTCTAGTTGAGATGTATCGCTGTTTGCATAGCCGCGATACAACCGGAACATCCGGGTAAAACCGACGGTTTTTTGACCACGCTGGGTGTTAAAGCCGCGGTAGTAAGGTACGATACTTTCGCCGAAGTTTTCTTGATACTCTACTGAATCGATGTAAGAATCAATATCAGCGTCGTAGCCTTGTGTTTGGTACAAATCTAAGTGCTCAACTACTTCAGATTCGTCGTAGGGAGCGCGACCGAGCAAGTGTTTGTAGTTTAGTTCGATCGTCCGAGTTTGGAAGCTGTTGTAGAAAAACTTGGTTTTGTACAGTTCTGACTTAGCTACAGCCCGTACAAATTCTCGTACAGTCAAACTGCCGTCCCGCAGCAAAGACTCGGAACTTGTAAGTCGCTCGGATTTCATTAAATAGTCGTTGCCCAGCACCTGACGGTAAACCGCACGAATCACAGTTTCAACGTCGTCTTTGCTGTAGTTCGGGCGCAGTTCTACCTTCGGCGCATCGCTCAATGCGGATGTTCCCAGTCTGGACGCTGCTGTCGTAATCGCCACCAGATTTTCTCCTAAATTATTAATGACAAAAGTTTAATGCTTGGTTGCACTTGAAATTTTTAGGACTAAGGATAATATGCCTCAAAGTAGGGTGTGCACTGCACACCTTACCTATACACATAAAATTGAAGAATTTTTTATCCTTAGTCCTAATTTGCTAAAGACGTTTCAAAAAAACGTCAATACACAAACTTTAAGCTGTGGTAATACTTACCACTTTGCCGCCACGTTTGTTGATTTGCTGCAAGCGGCTCGAAAGTTGCTCGTAAGGCACGAGATATTCGGTAGTAGTCCGTCGCACTTGAGGCGAAAACTTAGCCGAACCTTGCATTGCGGTGACTCGGTAGAGTTGCCCGCGAGAACCGCCGGAGGTACCGCCAAGGGCTTTTCCGGTGGAGGCGGTGGAGATGGGTGAAGCCGTATTTCTGGCAACTTCCCAGGTTAGCCGCGCTTGCTTTTGGTTTTGGGCGCGATCGCTAGAAGCAAAACCCCGGTACAATTGAAACATCCGGTTAAAACCGACGGTTTTTTGACCTCTTTGAGTCGCAAAACCGCGATAGTAAGGCACTATACTTTCGCCAAAATTTTCTTCATACTCAACTGAGTCAATGTAAGAATTGATTTCAGCTTCGTAGCCTTCTGCATTGTATAAATCAACGTGGAAAGCAATTTCCGACTCGTCGTAAGGAGCGCGGCCCAACAAATGCTTATAATTAAGCTCGATTAAGCGCGTTTGCGAGTTCGGATAAAAAAACTTTTTCCGATAAGTTTCGGAATGTGCAATTGACCGCACAAAATCTTTCACTGAAATCTGCCCCTGCATCAGCAGAGATTCAGCACTGGTAAGTCGTTCGCTCGACATTAAATACTCGTTGCCGAAAACTTGGCTGTAAGCAGCGCGAATAACTGCTTTCGCATCGTCTTGCGTCCAGTGGGGGCGCAGTTCTACTCGTCCCGCTTCTTCAAATGCTTTTATTCCCAACCGTTCTGCTGCACCTAATCCCGCCATCTTCGCTTCTCCCTTTTTTGCTTTAAAAACTGAAAACTGCTTAAAAAAAGTATTTGCAAAACTAGGCTTTGATCGCAGATGCCCGGAATTCTAAACAACCGCTAACACTTAAGCTAACAGCAGCTTACAATTCCGGGCATCACGCAAATCTAGCTCAGAGCGTTGATTGCGTAGTCGATGTAGGAATTCGCTTCAGTTGCAGCGTCGCCACTCAGACCGTGGTTGCCTTTGATGTACTTGAGAGCTTCAACGTACCAGCTAGGAGACAATTCAAATGTCCGGTTGATTTCGTCAACACCTGCAATCAGGTACTCGTCCATCGGACCTGTGCCGCCTGCAACTAAGCAGTAGGTTACCATCCGCAGGTAGTAGCCGATGTCGCGAGAGCACTTGGCTTTACCTGTTGGGGTAGAAGCGTAGTTAGGGCCTTGCATTTGTTGCGTGTACGGGAATTTGTTGTACACAGCTTGAGCTGCACCGTCGATCAAGCGCTGAGAGTTGGCGGTCAAAGCCTTGGCTGCTTCCAAACCTGCTGCTGCTTGGCGGAAACGTCCGAAGGCGACTTGCAGTTCAGTGCTGCTCAGGAAACGGCCTTGAGAATCGGCTGCGGTTACTGCTTCAGTCAAAGGGGTTTTCATTGTTCTGGTTTCTCCCTAATGTTGTGTTGTTTTTGTACAAAAATGATTGTTTGCAAAAATGCGATGCTCGCTTCTTTACAAGAAAGGTTCGCTGGGCTATTTTTAGCCGACTGCATTGGCAGCGCGGTCGAAGTAGCTGCCGATTTCAGACATCAGCGAGCTGCAATCACCACGGGTAACGCCGTTGGGGTCGTTAGCGATCGCGATTGCTGCTTCCTTCATTTTTTGCACGCCGGCTGCAACTGAGCCACCGGGAACTCCCAGAGCTTGGTATGTTTCACGCAGACCGTTCAAGCAGCGGTCGTCCAAAACGCTGGCGTCGCCTGCAAATGTTGCATAGGTGACGTAGCGCAAAATGATTTCCATATCGCGCAAGCAAGCTGCCATGCGGCGGTTGGTGTACGCATTGCCACCAGGAGCGATCAGTTGAGGCTGTTCAGCGAACAGGGTGCGAGCTGCATTGGCTACGATGCTGGATGCGTTGCCGGTGATGCGGTTTACTGCGTCAATCCGCTTGTTGGCGTCGGAAACCATGCTGCTGAGAGCATCTAGTTGACCCTGAGCTAGAAATTCGCCCCGAGCGTCAGATTGGGAAACCACTTTTGTAAATGCGTCAAACATGAAAGAACTCTCCTATTTGAGTTAATTGAGTTTGGTTGCGGTATAAAACCGTTAAGTTAAAGTTGTTCAGGCTACGAGTGCCTGCAAGGGTTGAAATTTGATGCCAGCTAATCTGCTGGTCCCATCGATCTCTCCCTTTCCGCTACCTGCACTATTGTTACATTGCAACGGAGGTTTAAGAAACCTTAGAAAATTTTACACCTTTTATGAGATGCGACAAACCTTGTCAATCAGGGTTTTTGTTAACTTTGGCCTGTCGTTTCAACCCTCTGATAATCTTTATACAATGCTCGCCTGCGTTTGTTTATTACAAATTATTACAGAAACTTATCTCTCTAAGAAGGTAAATATTTGGGGTGCAAGTGCGGGCAAATCTCCTTCCTAGGATAGATGCGCGAGGGTACTCATAAACGAAGAGTTTGCTTCGATCGCCCTGCTGTGGGGGTGGAACTGCCAGGAACCGTCCCGTGGGCAGATCGCCTTTGTTGGCTTTCTCTGGAAAAGCGGAATTGTTAAGAAGTGTTAAGTAAATTAAAGTTTTCGTAAAAGAAGGCTAGGGAATAGGGAAAAAACCAAAAATTCTGCCCAATGTCAGGAGGCCTGCAAAATTCGGTGTGGGAAAAATCCCCAAGATTGTGAGCCCCCTCGCCACAGCCTCAGCTTTTGCCGGAAATATCAGCCGTTGAAAGTAGAAAGACCGGGCCCGGTCTTTCATAACGCGGGGATGCTTGGTCTGGGGAGTCATTGGATTTGACCCCAGACCAAGCATCTACTGTTTGTCCTGCTGCGGTTGCAAAAAAACTTTCTTCATCTATATATTGACATCCGTTCCACTAAACTTACCCATAGCTACCCAAATATCGACATAGCTAGACATAGGTGATTTTGGTGTTAACTTCCTGTTTCACAGTAGCGACAACATGACTGTTGTCGGGTTTGTCTACTCCGCAGGCTGATGCGGTGGAACTCACCGCCTTCTCAGAACGTTCCGGTACAAAAATACCTTCAAACCAACGTTCTATGTTCTTGGCTGCGTTTAAATCACGGTCTTGAATATTTCCGCAATCGGGACATTCAAAAACTCGGACTTTCAACGGCATCTTGTGCCGATGATTGCAGCAACTTGAGCAAATTTGACTGCTAGGGAAGAATCGATCTACAAGCGTCAACTCGGAGTTAAACTTTTGGGTTTTATATTCCAATTGCCGCTTAAATTCGTACATTCCGCAATCAGCGATTGCACCAGCTAACTTGTGGTTCTTCAAAAATGCCTTGACATTCAAGTCTTCGATCTTGACCTCACTGTGGTTTTTGGCGAGGTAAGTTGTCAGCTTGTGAATGGCGTCTTTTCGGATGTTTGACACTTTTAGGTGCAGCTTGGCTAGTTTAGCGATTGCCGAATTGCGGTTGTTAGACCCTTTCACTCGCTTGCTAACACGGCGTTGCAGGCGTTTCATTTTACGACTCATCCCACGGTAAGCTTTGGGATTGGCAAAGACTTGACCGTTAGAACAAACAGCTAATTCTTTGATGCCGATATCGACACCAGCAGTAGGACGGTCAGGTGGAGTTGCGGGCTGTTCAATTTCGTATTTAAAAGCAATGAACCATCTGTCGGCTTTTCGACTGATTACACAGTTGTGAAATGCCGTAATTGGTAATGGTTCGTGCAGCCTAACCCAACCAATTTTAGGTAACTTGACACGCTTGCCATCGTTATTAATTCCTGGTTTTGCTTTGGTTCCTTGCTCTAGGTAGAAAGAGTCACCTGACACACCTTTTTTCTTGAACCTAGGTTGGTTAGATACCTTTTTGAAGCATCTATCCCAAGCCGTTCTCAATTCAGTCAGAGCCTGCTGCGGACTTGCCTTAGATGACTCGTAATACCAGGGATGCAGAGGTTTAATTTCCCCTACTAAACGCTTGTGAAGATCGATAGCGGAAGGAATCTTAACCGTTTTGTCGGCTTCCCTGAGTTTCAAGGTTTCAAGGATGATTGAATTCGCCCAGTTGTAAGCGTGTCTTGCTACCCCGCAATGTTGCCGAAATCTAGTCACCTGCTTATTGTTAGGCATTAATTCCGTCCTGAAGCTGAGTAACATTTGCTTTTACCTCATTTCTGCCTTACTCTTATTGTATGCGGAATTAATGCGGAATGACAAAATGCCTAGAAAAAAGATCTACAGCGAGCCTAAGCGTAAAGTCAACCTAAGTCTGACCGAGACTGCTACTAAGTGGCTAGAGTTCAAGCAAGTTGAACTTACTGCAAGCAGTCTTAGTGACGTTATCGAGAGGCTGGCTAGAGAGTTACCCCAAAATTCCATCAATGGGTAACTCTGTCCAAGAATTACGTTACAGTTTCAAACCCCGGCCGTACCGCAGGATTCCAAGAATCACTGCTTGGGCTTCCGTCAAGCTTATGACGGGGCTTTAAACCCATTATTTTTGGTAAGGTGGATAAGTGCTATCAGCCGTAGGCGTACAAAGGGCGCGATCGAGCCACCAGACGCATTGAAGTTAAAAGCTTTTTGCTTCCCCGGCATCGAACGGCCCCAAACCAGTCCCAAGTTAAACAGTTTTTTATTCAAAACTCAAAACTTAAAAGTCTCTCACTGTAATCAGCCACATCCATCGGCTGTAGCTGTCCGGCCACAACCACCTTTATGCCCCATGATCGATCGTAATTTATGTCTTCAAATTCTCCCTCTTCTTGGCACACCGTAGCAATTGACCAAACTCTCCAGCAGCTAAGCAGCAACAAAGACGCTGGCTTGAGCAGCAAACAGGTGTCAGAACGCTTGCAGCAATACGGCCCCAACGAACTAGAAGAAACAGGAGGCCGCAGTCCGTGGTCGATTTTTGTCGATCAGTTCACCAACATCATGTTGTTGATGCTGATGGGTGTGGCCGTGATTTCGGGTTTTTTGGACATCAGGTCGAATACTTTTCCCAAAGATGCGATCGCCATTTTTGCGATCGTCATACTCAACGGCATTCTCGGCTATTTCCAAGAGCAAAGTGCTGAAAAAGCCCTCGCAGCCCTTAAAAACCTCGCTTCCCCCCTAGTCAGAGTCCTGCGGGACGGCAAAACTTCGGAAATAGCCGCCAAGGAACTCGTACCCGGAGACGTAATGCTGTTGGAGGCTGGGGTAAAAATAGCAGCAGACGCACGCTTGATCGAAACATCAAATCTGCAAGTCAGAGAATCTGCTTTGACAGGAGAAGCTCTAGCAGTCACCAAGCAAGCAGAGCTAGAACTTCCAGAAGATGCTTCCTTGGGCGATCGACTCAACCTGATTTTTCAGGGCACAGAAGTTGTTCAGGGACGAGCAAAGGCGATCGTCACCAACACTGGAATGCAAACTGAACTGGGCAAAATTGCCACCATGCTTCAGTCAGTAGAAAGCGAACCGACTCCCCTGCAACAGCGGATGAGCCAGTTGGGAAATGTTCTAGTCTCCGGAGCCCTAAGCTTAGTCGCAATTGTCGTCATCGGCGGTATGATTACCTTCCAAAACGGCAGCATTGGGTTCGATACCAGCAGGTGGGAAGAGTTGTTAGAAGTTTCTCTAAGCATGGCTGTGGCTGTAGTTCCCGAAGGACTCGCAGCAGTCGTGACAGTCACTCTAGCACTCGGAACTAGGCGGATGGTGAAGCGAAACGCCCTGATTCGCAAACTGCCTGCTGTAGAAACTTTGGGATCGGTAACTACCATTTGTTCTGACAAAACAGGTACTCTGACTCAAAACAAAATGGTAGTTCAGCTAGTGTCTACGGGCGACTGCACAGTCGCCGTCGCAGGATCTGGCTATGCGCCGATCGGAGATTTTACCGATCGCCTGACATCGGCCAAAATTAATAATTTAGAGGAATATCCAGAACTCGAATCTTTATTAATTGCCTGTGCAGTTTGCAACGACGCAGTGTTGCAACAAGAAAAGCAAGAATGGCAGATATTAGGCGACCCCACAGAAGGAGCTCTGCTTTGTGTAGCCGGAAAAGCAGGCATTTATAAGGAAAAACAGTCTCAATTGCTACCACGGACGGCGGAATTTCCTTTTTCTTCGGAACGCAAGCGGATGAGCGTGATTTGCGAAGTGCCCGGCAGATCGGGACATTCGGGATTTCCCGCAGAAACAGGACAGCAGTCGAATTATTTGATGCTGACCAAAGGTTCTCCAGAGTTGACCTTGGAGCGCTGCAAAGGCATTATAGTCGGCGATCGAGTACAACCTTTAACCCAGGAAATGCGCGATCGCATCCTCGTCGAAAACAACAACATGGCAAGCGGCGGTTTGCGAGTCCTCGGGTTTGCGTACAAACTCTGGGAAAACTTGCCGCCCGAAGGTTCTGAGGAAACCAGCGAACAAGACATGATTTGGCTGGGACTCGTCAGTATGCTGGACGCCCCGCGGCCGGAAGTGCGGGAAGCTGTGGTTAAGTGCCGCAATGCTGGCATTCGGGTGGTGATGATTACAGGAGACCACCAGTTGACAGCCAAAGCCATCGCCTACGATTTAGGTATTGCAACAGAGGGCGATCGAGTTCTCACCGGTCAAGAATTAGAAAAACTCAGCCAAGAAGAACTCAAACAGCAAGTCGAACAGGTTAGCGTTTACGCCCGCGTCTCCCCCGAACACAAATTACGGATTGTCCAAGCTTTGCAAAGTTGGGGCAAATTTGTCGCCATGACCGGCGACGGAGTTAACGACGCCCCCGCCTTGAAACAAGCCGATATCGGCATCGCAATGGGGATTACCGGCACCGATGTCAGCAAAGAAGCTAGCGATATGGTGCTCCTCGACGACAACTTCGCAACTATTGTCGCCGCCGCTGAAGAAGGGCGAGTGGTTTATAGCAATATTCGCCGCTTTATTAAATACATTTTGGGCAGCAACATCGGCGAAGTTTTGACAATTGCGGCCGCACCTTTAATGGGTTTGGGAGGAGTGCCGCTGACGCCGCTGCAAATTTTGTGGATGAACTTAGTAACAGACGGCGTTCCCGCTTTGGCCTTGGCGGTGGAACCGGGGGAACCGAACGTGATGAAAAGACCTCCTTTCAGTCCGCGAGAAAGTATTTTTGCGCGGGGTTTGGGTTCTTACATGATTCGGATCGGGATTATTTTTGCAATTTTGACGATCGCAATGATGTCCTGGGCTTATGGATATACTCACTCTCCCGGACACGGCGATCCAGATGCTTGGAAAACAATGGTGTTTACAACTCTTTGTTTGGCACAAATGGGTCACGCGATCGCAATTCGGTCTAACACTCAGCTAACTATCGAGTTAAATCCCTTGACTAATGTTTTTGTCTGGGGGGCTGTAATTGTGACTACTATTCTGCAATTGATGCTGATTTACGTTCCGCCGCTGAGAGCCTTTTTCGGCACTCATTATTTAACGGGGTTTGAGTTGTTGGTTTGCTTCGGTTTCAGCGCTCTGATGTTTGTCTGGATCGAAATGGAAAAACTGTTTGTGCGCTTTTACAACAAATCTAGGAAATAGTGTTAACGGCTGACGGATAAGGAGCGATGTTTCATTATTCGTTAGATGGCTCTCATTCCGCGCTCTTCTCAACATCCGCAAGATATCCCGCAGGGGTTTTTAACCCCTGCCTCAAAGCAAAAGTCCTCGCTATGAGGACTGAAAAAACTATGTTTTAAAAATACAAAGAAAAACAAAGATTTTTCAGGCAGGGTGATTATCAATAACCCACGTGAACAGTCAACAGTCAACAGTCAACAGTCATTATATTATGTATTTAAAAACGCTGCACCTACGGCAGTTTCGGAACTACTTCGATCAAAAGGTAGCGTTTGACGCTCCCAAAACCATTTTAGTAGGAAATAACGCTCAAGGAAAATCTAACTTGTTAGAAGCGGTAGAGTTGCTTTCCACATTAAAAAGCCACAGGGTAGGGCGCGATCGCGATTTAATACTCGACTCAAAGCCGATCGGGCAAATTGATGCTACACTCGAACGTCAAACCGGAGCGATCGACTTAGCTTTAACTCTTCGCTCTGCGGCGCGTCGGACACTGAAGCTCAACGGTGAACCGCTGCGCCGCCATTTAGACTTTTTGAGCGTCTTAAATGTAGTGCAATTTTCTTGTTTGGATTTGGACTTAGTGCGCGGCGGGCCCGAAGGAAGGCGCAATTGGATCGATCGCCTCGTCATCCAGTTAGAACCGATTTACGCTCACATCTTGCAGCAGTACAACCAAATTTTGCGCCAGCGAAACGCTCTGTTGAAACGTTCTAAAGAAATCAGGAAAGCGGAATTTTCCGAAGGTTTTGACAAAATGCGATTTATCGGATATGAAACTCCCGAAGACCAAAATATCGCAGAATTCCCAATGCCCAATGCCCCATTCCCAATGCCCCATTCCCAATTCCCCATTCCCAGTTCGGAATTAGCTTTGTGGGACGCGCAGTTGGCGACAGCGGGCGCTCGCGTCATCCGCAGGCGCGATCGAATTTTGGAGCGTTTGATGCCTTTAGCTCGAAATTGGCACCGTTCAATTAGCGGTTCAGCAGAAGTTTTAGATGTAAAATACGATGCTAATATTGAAGTAAGTTCAGAATTTATCGCTAAAGATAATCTCGAAGGAGTGCGGCAAGCATTTTTAGAGAAAATTCAAAAAAGGGCGATCGCAGAACAGTTTCAAGGAACCACTTTAGTCGGCCCCCACCGCGACGACATTACATTTACCATTAACAATACCCCAGCTCGTCAATACGCATCCCAAGGTCAGCAGCGAACTCTGGTATTAGCATTAAAATTAGCCGAATTGCAGCTTATTGAAGAAGTCGTCGGCGAAGCGCCTTTACTGTTGCTCGACGACGTACTTGCAGAACTCGATCTGAGCCGCCAAAATCAACTTTTAGAAACAATTCAAGAACGATTTCAAACTCTGATTACTACAACTCATCTAGGCGCTTTTGATGCTCAGTGGCTGCGACAAACCCAAATTCTCTCCGTCGTTGCTGGACAAATCAATCGATTTTAGATTTTAGATTTTAGATTTTGGATTGACAAATTTTATGTTTCATGGTATTAATGCAAAAAAAATTGAAAAATTGGCATTATTAGCTCAATTCGAGATAGGATAAAGGTTAATTTTGATTGCCGCTTTCGCTTCCATTTTTCTAAACCTTATGAAGCATTACATTTCCCGTCTGTTAGCCCTGGTATTAGTTGTTGTCATCGGCGTAGCGGGCTGTACCAATGTTCCGGCCACTCTGAGTGGAGATTATGGCCAAGACACATTAGCATTAGTGAAGAGCTTGAGAACAGCGCTCACTTTGCCAGAGGGCACGCCGGAAAAAGCAGCCGCTCAAGCGGAGGCTCGCACAAGTATCAACGATTTTTTTGCTGCCTATCGCCGCGATCCCGCTCTTACCAAGCTGGCCTCTTTCACGACAATGCGGACGGCATTAAACTCTTTGGCAGGACATTACAGTTCCTATCCAAACCGTCCCGTTCCTGAAAAATTGAAAAAGCGTCTTGAGTCAGAATTTCAGCAGATTGAAGCTGCTCTTAACAGAGGAGCTTAATCTCAAAATTTAGGATCAAGGATAAATTTTAACTCTTTTGGCGTAAGTCCCGCGCTGTAATTGTACTCAATTGGGCGTCGGGATATAAGCCAAGCAAGGCTTGTGAAAAAGAGCGACAAGTTCCTATTTATCTAGCAAAAAACGTGTAAAATATAAGTGGTTGCGACCCACCCACTCGACTGCAAACAACAGGCGAAAGTAGCAGTAAGATGCTTGGCCCCGGACAACTGCGAGAGAAAGGGGGAAAGAACAGACCGCTGGTTGACAAGGTACGCCCTGTTGTGAAATATAATCCATGTTTGTTGTACGAAATAGTTTTTTGCCTTGGGAAACAGGGTTTATGCGTGGGTTCCCTAGGAAGGGATAAAGGGTGTAAAAGCCTTTCTTATGCTGTGTCAGACTCGGATCGTCTTGGGTGACGAATACCCAGCAATGGGATACCCAACGCCCGCAACGGCAAACGAGACACGAAGCCCGAACTATAACGGTATTCCGTTTAGTTTGGGTATTTCACTAATTCATCTTTCATCCTTGATATTTGAGTGTTAACAATTTTTAGTAGAAATATCAACTGCTTTTAGCGCCCACTGTATTCAGGCGCTTTTTTATGCAGCATTTAGGGAAAAAATACTGCAAAACGGTTTAATCGCCGAGTCTTATCTTACCCGATCGCCCTTATGGAATTTAAATAGCCGCCAGATAGAATTTGCATTGTGCGATCGACTTGTGCCATAACTAGGTCAACCGAAAAAAGTAGAAAATTTGTAGCTGCTTGTTGAGCGCGATCGCAAAAATGCGATTGCCACCCAATTTAAACCAGAAAACCCCATTCAATTCTCCCGTCAATCACCCGGCGCTGCTCGGAGTATCGAGACAGCGCGGGCACAGAAAGAGCCTAGTTGACCAGTCTAAGTGGTTCGCCCACTAGGTTTAAGGTAAGTGTTGAAGTACCTACTGGAGGATGCGTGCTAGTCTTCCGCTCTAGAACTTAAAAGTTAAACAGGTGTAAGGGTTAAGCCAGTGCTTTTAAGAT
>NZ_JAUBTS010000098.1:10946-16354 GCF_036705105.1 Microcoleus sp. B9-D4 | reverse complement strand
AACGAGATATGGGAGATAAGTTCGTCATGTTCAATGCTCTATGCAAGCAGCCGCTTCTAGTGCATGGCATCACCTCCTGGGGGCGATCGCCCGACTCCAACCAAACCGCAGCGGGCAAGCTTGGTGTGTGTCCCACTTGTGTCTGACTTGTGTCTGACTTGAAGCATTACGCCACCACCAAGTCGAGCGAAAGTTGCATCCCGATCGCCTCGCAAGTCCAGCGAGATTTGACTTTAGACTTGGGTGCCGGCTTGGCTGCTGTTTCGGATCGATCTCGCAAAACTTGCTCTGCCAGAATCGCTCTAATCAAGCTTCGCTTCCCAGTTCTGCCGGGGATGGAAAATATTTCCATGTCGCGGGCAATCTGTTTGAGCTTAAAAGTAGAGAGCGAACTAAGTTTGGCGACAGTCCAGTTTGTCGCTGTTTGCGATCGCTTGCGCGAATAAACCTCAAAACTTTCGCCTCTGGCTTTGTCGAAGATTGTGCCGGTGGGGATAAATCCTCCCGGCTTCATCTCGTAGTCGTAGAGCAATTTCTGTTCGATGAGATTCGCGCAATCGAAATAAACGAAATTTAGTTTGTTGAGGGGTTGGACTTTTGCCCGCCAGATTCCGCGTTTCGATTGGTAGATGTCCAGAATTTTGCCGACGTGTTGCCGATCGCGCCGGCGACCGACTAGCATTCCGACTGCCAGTTCGATTCCCCGACCGTCACCCCGATTTGGTGGTCGGTGTTCGTCGTTGTGGTGAGCTTGCGGCGTTAATTGAGGTGGCTGATGTGGTAAAACTCCCCGGCAATCTCCCGAATTATTCCGGCTTCCTTCCAGAATGCGATCGCCTTTTTGGCTTCCCAGTCTTTCATCATGGCTAGGGATGCTAGCTCCATCATGTTGGGAGCAAATGTCGCGTCCTGCAGTCGCTGGAGCAATAACTGAAACTTCTCTCGCTCCCTTCCGTTCGGTATCAGTTCCAATAAATTCAGCATTATTTTGTTGGGGAATGTCCCAGTCCTTAAATTGTTCAACGCTGTCGGTATAGGTTGCGTTCCAAGCGTTCATCACGGCCCAAAACTGAGCCAGGGTGCTGTAATCGTCTGAGTCAGGAGGTTCGGGGGCAGTCACTCGATCCAACAGTTTCAGTTGTCCGTCAAGCTCGGCGTCGTAATCTGCGCTGAAATTAGGTGGCAAGTAAGTGGCGAGGAATTTATCAGAAAGGGTGAGTCCTGTCAAGATCGGATTCAGATCGGATTGAGCTCGGGGGAGATTTTTGGTCGCTGGTACGATCACGCTAATGTGCGCTGAGGACTTGCGACTGACATCGAGGGATTTTTCCAGCACTTGTACGATCGCACTTTGGCTCACTTTTTGCTCAATATTTTGTGCGATCGACTTAACGGCCGATTTGGGATAGACGATGCGGCCAAACTTGGACTCGACACCGGGGGGAGTTTCGATCGGCTGGGGGTGGCACAAGTAGCTGGTGATTCGCCCATACTCGATCGGCGGCTCTTGAGGTTCAGGCTGAATCGGGCCGGGGTAGTTTTTAAACCTGCTGTAATTGCAGTGCACGCACCGAATCTCCGATCTCCCAAAGTAGTCATATTCCGTTGTGCTGTACAAGGCATGGACAGCGCCACAACTTGGACATTCAACCGCTGACGGGGAAGATTCCAGCAGCGGCTCCTGGTCTTGAACTTCGATCGCCTCCGATACCGGTTCGACTTCGACACCGGGGGAAGTTTCCAGCAGTTGCAGCAGGGGGGGCTGCACACCGACTAGGGCGTCAATCCAGTTTTGGCGGCACCGTCTGTCGCCGTCGGGGAGCACGCTGAGCTGCTGGCCTATTTCCTTGAGTTCCTTGAGATTTTTCTGTTGAAGCTGTTCCAAGGTGTACATAGGCTAGGTTTTGAAGAAAGGGCGGGTCTGCACTCCCGCCCGGTTGATTCTGGGGTATGCTGTTGCAATCTTGTCACCGGGGTGACTTTGGATCTATCATAAAGTCACCCCGGCAACTATGTCAATGTTACCGAGGTAACTTTGGTAATCTTTTAAGGAAGTTGTTATGAATCAAGGACAGGATGAGCAAAGTCAAGAAAGCACAACAGTTGGAGTACGGGGAGGCGAGGGTGGACAAAGTTTTCACCCTCACGCCGACGGGAGCACGGCTTTTGAAGGAGCTGGCGCAAGGCTTGGGGCTCAGCTCCTCGAACTTGATCGAGAAAATAGCGCGGCGAGAGCTGGAAATTTCAACCCCTTTGGGGGAGTTCTTGATCAGCTAATAGATGACGCACGCAAGCAGTTGATCAAGTCGAATGAGTGCATCGTTTGGTATCGGGAGGAAGTTAAAGAGTATGAAGAGAAACTAAACAATCTAATTAAACTCAAGGAATTGCAGGAACAGCAATATCAAGAGATGCGGCGTCAGCAAGAGATGCTGCTACAGCAACAGCAGTTAATGCAGCAGCAGTTAATGCAGCAGCAGTTAATGCAGCAGCAACAAACCGAGTCATCTAAGCAGAACGGCGGGGAAAACCTCGCAGAATAATCGCAATGAAAGCCAGCATCGGCGTCGGGTGTTGGCTTTTGCG
This sequence comes from Microcoleus sp. B9-D4, assembly GCF_036705105.1. Classification (NCBI taxonomy): domain Bacteria; kingdom Bacillati; phylum Cyanobacteriota; class Cyanophyceae; order Oscillatoriales; family Microcoleaceae; genus Microcoleus; species Microcoleus sp. B9-D4. The sequence continues at coordinate 13,768 of NZ_JAUBTS010000098.1, read as the reverse complement.
TTAGATATTAGATATTAGTCATTAGTCATTAGTCATTGGAGTCGATCGCACTTATGAACAAAGGAGAACTGGTGGACTTGCTGGCAACCAAGGCCGACACCACTAAGAAGGTAGCAAATACACTGCTAGACGCATTCATTGATTCAGTCACCGCTGCGGTGGCGGACGGTGAGAAAGTAACGCTAGTAGGCTTTGGCTCCTTTGAAGCGAGGGAGCGGAAAGCCCGCGAAGGTCGCAATCCCAAAACTGGCGACAAGATGGACATCCCGGCAACTGTAGTTCCAGCATTTTCCCCAGGGAAGATGTTTAAGGATGCTGTGAGCGGGCGGTAAACAATTTGCCGATCGTCTTGAAGTGCGATCGGCTACTAGACAGACACTAGACAAGCAATCATGAAACACCCCGACTTGAAAAAATACGCCGACGAAATGAATGAAATGCAGGACTTGCCCCCTGCAACTGTGGAGCTTCCGCCGCTGGCAGCCATCGCCATCATCAGCCATATTCAATTAGCGTGTCGGCATCCCCACCTTGTCGATGATGGAGTTACCAAGATTGCGATCGAAACAGCCCGCCAACTTCAGAATTTGTTCAACCCAGAGTCTGAAACTTACAAAGTGCTGGAGCTCGGCTGGAATCCAGAAGCGGACATCCTAGTGCCAGACGGAACCGAAGAAGAACCTTGGCAACAGTGCGAGGAATTCTGCGAGAGATTTCTGCAAAACCGCGGCTGCCGCTGCACTGGCTACAAAAGGGCGGAAGTTGTGGCGGGTGATGAATATATTGACCCCAAAACTTTGGCTGCCGGTGCTGCGATGGTGTACCAGATCCAGAGGCAGTTAGAGAGCGAAGGTTTTGAGCTTGATATGTAGGAAGCGGCCGATTTGTCTTGAAGGGCGATCGGCTACTAGACAACCCCTAGACAACTAATTTCAAATGAAAATCGTACAAAATCCAGAAACCGGCGAAGTCTGCATTGAGTTAAAAAATGATGAAGTTTACGACATAGAAGAGCATCTCATGGCGCTGACGGAGTTCGTCTCCAAGCAAGCTGTCGATGTTTTCAGGCTGACTAACAGCTACAGAAAAATTGTCGGGCGTTTAGATAGTTTGGAGATACGGATTATGACACTAACAACGAAGGAAGCAATCGCTCTACTGAGAGGAGCTAGAAAAGAACTCCCAGATTCTCCCCAGACCCCAGAGGAAATACTGGAAGCGATGAAGGCGGCAGCAAACAATTACTACTACGAAGCGATCGCCACCAACTGCCACACGTTTATCGAGTTTACCGGCTTGATAAACGAGTACATCAAAATCTGCGAGCGCAACTTCAAGCAACGGGGAGTCGATTTTACTAAAACGAGCGTTCATTTTCCCGGCGAACCAAAGCTCGATATAGAGGGCTGGGAATTGGACTACATCAACGACAAGCTCCGCTGCATATTCCCCGACCTAAAACTTGTCAAAGAAACTGGTGAAGACGATGGTTAGCTTTCAACTTTCACTCTTTGATGTAACGGCGGCGACTAAGCCAATTTACAAGGTAGGCGATCGGGTGACACTGCGAAAAAAACCCGCCGCCGCGTCCTACGTAAAAAAAGGCGATATTGTCGAAGTGGCCGCCGTCCATCCCAACGGCAGTTTTAAATTTTGGAATGAACGCAGCGAGCGCTGGGAGTTTGTATATCCCTATGAAGTGGGTCGCGTTGATTCTGTATCACCAACCCCAACCATTGCTGATACAGAATACACACTAGAGGTTGCTGATACAGAATACACACTAGAGGTTGCTGATACAGAATACACACTAGAGGTTGCTGATACAGAATACACACTAGAGGTTGTTAAGGATGATTCTGTATCAAAAGCGATATCTATTTACAGACCTCGCGGCACGGCCCGCAGCGGGGAGTATTTCCGGTTTTCCTACCGAGAGAGCTCTCGAATGCGACACATTCACATCAGAGGTGGCAACACCGATTCGCCTATTTCTCAGGCAAAAGTGCAGGAAGTGCGATCTCTATTGGCGATCGGAATTCCCCCGGCGCAAATTGCAGAAATGTTGAGAAAACCTAACTAGCAATTTTATCGAGTTGATCGCGCAACTCGGATACCTGCTCGTGCAATTCTTGGAGGGCCCGCACTACACAAGCCACAATACAAGAATAATCAATGCCGTACAGTTCCTCTTTTGATTTTGTCGCTGCTACAGCTTCTGGTAAAACTTTTTGCACTTCCTGAGCAACAAATCCTACTTTACTTGCAAAGTGTTTGCCTAGCTTTATTCTTTTTTCGGTGTCAAACCCCGTACACTCCCAATGTTTATACTTTTGGGGTAATAGAGCAAGAATCGCGGATAAACCAGGAGCAGGCGAAAAATCAGACTTGACTTTTCTGTCCGACGTTTGAATATATCCTCCTGTAATGTCAATCCTAGACACTCGGTTAGAAAGAGTGGGAGTAGAATTAGCGGAACCCGGCATCCTGAAAAAATTGAAAGCATCACCGCCACCGAGGCCGGCATAGTTACAGAGTTCGGCAATCCCCAGTCCACTCTGTACTGAATTCCAAGAAAAGGCTATCGAGTTACCCGCTACACTAGCTGTAGGTAATGGAGCCGCAAAAAAAGTTGTTGAAGCCAGTCGATAGCGCCCATCCCCTTCTGTTTGGGTTAAGTATTGAGCATGGGGGTTGGTCGCCGCTACGTGATTGTTGACTGCGGTTGTTACTTCAGTATCACGCGCGATTGCCGCTGGAATATCCGCATCGGTGAGGGCTGTGGCAGTCTGTCTGTAGCGCCCATCCCCTTCTGTTTGGGT
>NZ_JAUBTS010000098.1:0-10846 GCF_036705105.1 Microcoleus sp. B9-D4 | reverse complement strand
CGCATCGGTGAGGGCTGTGGCAGTCTGTCTGTAGCGCCCATCCCCTTCTGTTTGGGTTAAGTATTGAGCATGGGGGTCGGTCGCCGCTACGTGATTGTTGACTGCGGTTGTTACTTCAGCGTCACGGGCGATCGGCTGAGGTATTTGGGGCTCGGTAATTGGATTGTGTAAAGGCATTAGATAAGCACTAGCTCGGTGACATTAACGGTAGTTGCGCTGTTTGTACTTCGCATCACGGCCGGCCCTTGCCACGGTGCCGCCGATGAATCTTCAAAGTATCCCCCCGGCAATAATTCCGCAGTGAATGCAGTGGGGGAAATAGTTGTCCCGTAAGCAAACAGCGCGTTTGCCGTTCCGTCATTGAAGATCGTAAATCCTCGCCGATTTTTAGCTGCACTTCGATCCGAGATAATCGTAGTAGTTGCAGTTGTCAACGCAAACTCTGTTAAAGTACCTGCGTTAGAAAATTGTGTTAGCTGCTGTTGTTGCTGCTGTTGGCTGGGATTAAATAAAGTCATAAATCAAAAATTATCAATTGCATTTTTTACTTGAGCATCTGAAACTTCAATGTACCGCATTAATGAAGATATACTTTTGTGCCCCGTTGCTTTTTGGATTACTTTTACACTGCAACCCTGCTCATTTAAGCGAGTAATAAAACCACGTCGCGCCGAGTAGAGACTAAACCCTTGATTCTCTAACCCTGCTTTTTTAACTGCTCGTCTAAAAGCTTTGTCTACTGCCTGTTGGCTCAGATGTTTGTCAACCCTATATAAAGAGGGAAACAAAAAACCTGTTTCCGGCGGCTGGTAAGCAGCAAGCATTAATTTGAGAGCGCGGTGGATAGTCAGTTCGCGGGTTTGTCTGTCCTTTCGGTTAGCTGCGGGATAAACCACTGTGTCACGCGGTTGACCTGTTGTTGGGCTTTGATAAATATGGCTAACGTCTATTTTCAGGATAGCTCCTGGCCTCTCCCCAGTGTACCAAGAGATTGCTAAAAAGAGTTTATAGATATCGGATGTAAATTGGTTGCTGATTTGATTGAAAGTTATTTGAGATAATGGCGTAGCTTGTCCAATCCCTGCGATTTTCACAGTTGTCGATTCCGTATAAAAACTGCAATAAGAACAACTATTTTGTTGTTGTTTTTAGTCTAGCGCGTCAAACCGTTAATGTCACGTAGTTTTCAAATCAAGAAAGGTTGTTGATTTGTCTATTTCAGCAACTTCTTAAGAATTTAACAACAGAACATTGAGCTAATGAATCTTATTTAAACTGAAAAAGTAAGGTTAATAAAATTATTATTTATGGCGGATCATATTTTCGGTGCTGGTGCTAGTGTTTCCGGCACTTCTCACGCCAACCCTACAGGCCCGGCAAGTAAAGAACGGTATGTGTACGGAATATTAGGACTTTTGGAACAGGAAGAGAACATTTTACCAAGAGTCTCTGAGCGTACTGACCGAATAACAATCACCGCCAACTTAAGCACCAAGACTGCCGCGATTGACTTACTCCTAAACGTTGTCGCGTCTAATGTGGTCGGGGGTAACACTTCCTACAGTGCATCTCATTACCTCACCGGATCGACATTCACCAGTGGCACGAGTGGCGATAGCAGCGCGCCAAACATTGCACAAGCTGCAATGGAAGCGGTAATTGCCCTAAAACTAATTGAGCTTGATAAAGGTCGCAACCCAGATAACAAGACCGTAATAACGCGCTGCACTCACATCCTTGCCGCCAGTGGCGGCACTAACGCCACATTTAGCGCGCTTCTAGAATTTCCCATCGAAATAATCAGCTTGCCCGGTGGCGGTTCAGTTATTGAAGGCAAAAATTATTTAACCTAATGGCTGAAAATCAACTTGAAAATACTAAAACTTTTCGTCGCAGTATCACCGCCGCTGACGGTACGGGGATTATTGAAATTTTAAGTTGTGCTAACTCCTTCGCAGAGTACGACGCTTTATCTACTTCTTACTACTTAGGAAAAAGCTTTTATTTGGAAGCCTTTAGCGGTGCAATATATTTACCATCTTTGCAGCAAGCTCCTTTCCCGGAAATATTTCCTGAGATGAATTCAGCGGAAAAAATTGCGGCAATGCTTGCTATTGAAGAAGAATATCCATTTCTAGGGTTGAGATTTTACGCCCGCAAAGGTACGGGCACATGGTCTACGCTGGCAACTGCAAGGCTTCAAAATAAAGGAAGAGAAACCACAATTCCTTTCACAATTCCTTATCTTACAATTAATCAATTAAAGTTACTAAGCCCCGACGATAGTCTTGGTGTTTCTATCATTAATTATGGCTCTGGCGTGTTGGGGGCTGGCGATTACATCAATTTAGAAGGCGATTATAGATACAACATTGACCTAATTGCTAAGCCACAAATTCGGACAATTGGTGCCGGATTGCCTTACGGCATTGACATCCCGACAGGAGCGCCAACTCGATTCCGAACCGCTAACGCGAACCGCGCCATCCTGTACGCCACAAACACAGGAAACACGCCGATTTGGATTGCTGGCAATTCCAGTGTGACAGTCGGCACGGGCATTTACCTTGCACCCAACGGCGGGGGAAATCTTACAGAGCAAACTTTGACCGGGGAACTTTGGGCGATCGCAGACGGCGACACTTCCCGCATCGCCGGAGTAGAGGCGAGTTATGTCTAGGGTTTCTAGTAAATCAAGGTTGTCGCCAAGCGCTACAAGAAATTTTGACCTTAGCAAAGATAGAAATTTTGACCTTAGCAAAGATAGAAATTTTGACCTTACCAAAAATGAGGGAGTTGATTTAGGTCGAAAATCGACAGTCTCTCAATCGTTGGGTGGTATTGGAGTTACTCAAGAGATTATTGATATCGGGGGTACAAAAATTACAGGTGGAGTAAGTGTCGATGTCAACCCTCTTCGTTTAGACATTAGTGGCAACCCGAATTGGGAGGATCCTACTAAAAATACAATTTCAATTAGTGGAAATGCAGAAATTCCGGGAGGAATTTTAGGGATCTCTGGAGGAGCCACAATCAATACGAATACAGGAGAAATTACGGGAGGAAGTATTGGGGGGGAAATATTGGGAATAGGTATTAATATCTCGTCTCAAGAAGGCAATACAGGGATAGAATTCACCTTGCAGATTCCCGGAACTCCTATTACTTTGAGCTTGGGATTGGAATCGCCAGCCAATCCTAAAAAAGAACTTATCCCAACACCAACACCAACACCAACACCAACACCAACAACACCTATTAGACAAGATGAACCTCCCACGCCTACTTATAAAAATTTACCGCCAGACGTGCCAAGAAATCCTTTAATAATTCCGCCTATTCAAGAGCCTATTTTACTACCGGAGCCAACAACGGAAGGTATTATTAAACGGTGTCACGTAGTCTTCAAAATTGATAGTTATGTGCGAACAATGACTGACTGGGGAGCAAATAGACACGGTGAAATTATTGACAATAATACAATGGTAAGTGGAGCGTTGTCAATACACTACAAACATTCTTACACGCATTGGCACTTAGCACAAGAAATGTTTAATTATACTCGAAATTATCATTCAGCAAGTACGTATGAACTACCTTTCAGAGGTGGTGGTAGTAATACTTTTCTATATCGGATGGTAGGAAAACCAGATATAACGTGTTATGTTACCCGTATTTATGACAAAAGCGGCAAAAATCAAGTATTTGCACACTCACTAGAAGGACAAGAGCCTGCTATTTACGATTATATAAGCCGTCAATTCCAAAGAGTAGAATACAGAAAATTTAGAAGTCATAACGGGTTTGATTATTTATTACAAGTTCCCACAGTGTTAAGGGGGGGTGATCCAACTAATTTAAAATACCCAACCGAATATGCTAGTACAGGAAATGGTTCAGTATATCCGGTACTCTATAGAAGTCCAGACGACGAAAGTTACAAAACTTTTGAATATGTTGTCACAATATTAGAATCTTCTTGTTTCCGTCCAGAACTTCAACCCCCAGAACTTCAACCTCCTAGTACAAGCCCGCCGCAAGCCCCAACTCCTTTCCCGAACCCACCACCGAGGAAAAGGAACATGGACGAATGCTGTAGAGATAGTCTGAAACTGCTTAGAGAAATCAAAGCTTATGACGAGGAACTTTTGCGGCTGCTTGGTCGCCAAGTTGGGCCCAAAGGCTTGCTGCCAATGACTGGCACCGCAGGGTTTTTAGGAGAAAAAATTAAGCGAATTCAAACACCTATTACAGACGGAAAAAATCTCAAAGAAATTGAGGTTTCATTTCCGACTGTATACCAACTATTGAGTTACGCCTTGAAACAAGCTAACGATTTAGATAGAGCTTTAGACCCCAAATCTTACAAAATACCGAGTGGCTACATTCAGAATCCCGAATACAACAGAGATTCCGAGCATTCATTAAAATACAATGACCAACCCGACAGAGACAAATCCGGTAAAAAGCGCGAATTTGAAATTAACGAAGATTCAGAAGCTAAAATGGGAGGCTTTTTAGAACAGCAGCAATACGTATTTGACGCACTGAAACGATTTGATTATTTATTTCCAACTGGAGAGTTTAAAAATTTTAAAATAGATAAATCATTAATAGCTCCTGGAAAGACAGGAGATATGCAGATTCACAATAACTTTCAAACACTTGAAGTGCTATTTCAATACTTAAATTCTTCTCTCGGCAATCCCAGAGAACCTATTCATGTAGCAGACACAAATCCCGGCAAAGAAGGCAGTCAGCCTATTACTATTACACCCTTCAGCTTGTCGCATTTAATGCGAGAAACTTTCAAATATATTGTTGACATGGAGGGCGACCAAGATTCTCAATTAAATTTAGCACTCCGAGATTTTCGTACTAACTTATCCAATCGCATTCAAATTATACAAATAGCCGAAATGGTAAAGGCTATTTACGAAGACACTGGAATGCTGGAAAAGCAAGAGTACGTCAAAGTCAAATTAGAAGGAGACCCTTACGCAGGCTGCTACTTAGAAGGCAAAGGATTTGAACCCCGCAAAGAATTAGATGAAAACACCGAAGAAGCAAGCGAAAAACTGTTAGAAGCAACTCTGAAAAATTTTGAAATAAAAATCAAAGTATCCCGCAGAGATAACAAAAAAGACCCTAACGACTTGCGGGATATCATCATCGAACTTTACAACAAGCTAATAGAGCAACAGGGAGGAAGGGCAATTGATATCGATTTAGTCGAACAGGAGTTGAAAAAAGCAGAATTTAACGTATCACTTGACAGTGCTTTAACCAGGGCCGATTTTAAAAAGGCTCAAACTGCATCGCGATACCGCACTCGTAAAAAGAAAAAATAGGAATATTTTAATGAATCTAACTACTGCTTACTTGCCCCAATCTTGGGTGAACGGCGAAGGCATAAGCGAAATGATTGAAGGAGTAAAAGAGTTTTTTGGAGGCGTAATCAATACCGCCGCTCAAGTTTGGAATAACTTTCAAAAATATATTAAAAGTAAAGAAATTGGCAATATTTTTGCACCTGGAACAACAGTTAATTTTGGTGACTGGCTTGACGAAGACCCGTTGGGGGCTTTTGTAGGTGGGTTGGCTGTTGGTTTACAGTGGGCTGTTGAGTTTTTTCTCACTGGCGCTGCATTAAAAGGAGTTTCCGCAGTACTTAAAGGTGGCGGGGCTGTAATGCGTCTTGGTGGCAAAATCACAGGGATGTTTAATCGAGTACGCCCTATGTTGCGTTTACTGAAAAGTCGAATTGTGCAGCGCTTAACGATAGGTGCGATGGTTCGCTGGGGCGTAGGTGGCGTTCAGCGAGTGTGGAATTTTGACTGGAATCAATCTGATATGAAAATTCGGGAACAGCAAGGGCAGTTGATAGAAAATTTGACTCCACAGTGGGGTGAAGCACTTGGGTCTATTCTTGGTACTTTTTGCGGTTTTAGCCTTGGGAGGTTAGCTGAAGCTAATCAACATAAATTAATTCGATTCAACCCAGAAATTGTAGCAAAGTTAAACGAATTAAAATTAAATAGTTTTGATGAAGATTCAGAGTTTTGGGAAGAAGCGAAAGAAAACCTTAAATCTGCTGTAAATGCGTCCATGCGAGTTGGTTCCCAACTTTTAGGGCTGGAGGCTTTTTTAAATATTCGCAAAATCATTAGAGGCGGTGCTAAAACTATTAACCTTAAAGCTTTATTTCCCAGTATGGATAAATGGATTGAAAGCTGGGGCGAAGAAGAACGCGAACCTTGGAGCTTTGCTAAGACACAAGAGGAATTTATCGAAAGATTCCCTGAAGGGTGGAAACGCGAAACAGTAGAAGAAGGTCTTGAAGCATTTCAAGATGCTTGTGCGGAATCGTTGGTTAAAGTTTCTTACGCTTTATAAACAATATGGCAGATTATACCGGAGCAGCAAGAATTCTTAGTTCATACTTGAGCCAAGAAAATGGTTCGGAGACGGACACAACTCCTGATAACTACGGAGTAGATATTTTCATTGATGACTTTGAGGATGAGTTTCCTATGCCTGATTCGGCGGATATCGAGGGCTGGGTTCCAGAGTCAAGGCGCGCTAATTCTCAGCGTCCGTGGGGGCAACAATTTGGAGCACGGCCAAAAATTCATGAAGTAAACCAGCCTTTAAAAGCACAGGAACGGGGATGGCGTTTGCTAGATTTACACCCCAACCGTGACCACAAGGAAGAATATTATCGGTTTGCCGGAACCCCCGCGGAGTTGCGGATATTATTGCAACTGGCGCGGGCAACTCGCGAAATAACAGGTCGGCATATTAATTTTGAAGAATGGTTTGAATTATGGGAAAATGGTTTTCCTAAATTCATAGAAAATAGAAGTACAACTAATTTTTCACTAACTGGCGAAAAGCCTTGGCGCGGAAAGGCTGAAAATAAACCCCGATTTAAAGAATGGACAACACCGCAGCAACGACTAGATTACGGATTTCGGATAATTGAATATTGGCGCGATCGTTCTGTTCAATCTGACTCAATAATTTTGTCTGGCACAGATTTGCAATTAATCAATCACGTAATCCAAGTTGAATACGAAGGGGGAGGGGCAGGCGCCAACAAAAATTTAAATCGCACTTGGCCGTTACTGAAAGGACAGCCAGAAATTAAATTGTATTTCTTGGGAGAAGGTAAGGCAAGCGGTGAGGTGTCATTTCGCATTATGGATAAGTCCGATGATCCAAAAAGCCCCTTACCTAGCATTAGCAAATCTGATTTGGTTAGCTACGCTCGCCTAATAAAAGAAAATTTTGCCGTGCCTGAATTATTTACTTGGGAAAAAGGTAGGGAAGTAATTAGTTATCGCAACAGGTGGCAGGGTTTCGAGGGTTGGTATTTATCTAAAAATGAATCTGCTGGTCGGGGCCTCATTTCGCGAATGCTGGCTATTACAGGACAGTCGCTGGATGAAGCAAGCTTAAGATTTACTACCGCACCCGCATCTGCATTCCCGCCAGACCCACCAGATATTACGGTACTGGGAGAGCTCGTGGGACAAGATGCCGATCGCCCCATAGTGAACGTAAAATTTTATCGTGCAGAAATAAAATTATCCAAGCTTCGGACGCCTATTTACCTCAATGAAAGAGCTCGAATTGTTTACGAGTAAATCCAACACGTATGTTTTTGTCGGAAACCCATAGGGTTTCGGGTAGCGTTACAGGGTTGTCGAGCGCCAAGCGCTTCTATTAGCTTGGCTGTATCAAAGCTCAAAGGAAATTTTCTTATGGCAGTACCTGTTGCATACTTCACGATCGGCCCCGCTGCCGCCGTTCGCCTCACGGAAAACTACAAAGCGATTAGTGCTGACTTAGGACTAGGCGGCGGCTCCGCTACTCCGATTACTGGAAAAACTCTTCTTCGATCTGGCGCGCTCCAAGATGCCCAAGAAGCGGGCAGGATTAGAATTCAACTAAGAAACGGCACAAGCAAGCGTCGCAAAGGTGTATCTGTCCTTTGCGCTATGGACAAGATGGAAGAAGCGCCAGCAGCGGTAATTGGTAAAGAATTTGGTACCGGCTGGGTGATCGTTGGCTCTGGTTATCCCCGTAAAGCCGTTTTTTCTTAGTTAATTTTATTAGTCAAACGCTACAGCAAATCATTCAATTAAAAGACGAAAAATATGCCAACAGCTAAAATCGGATTGTGTAGAGCAACCGTCTCTACAGTCGTAGAGGGTGCAGAGTTAAAACAAACTGTGTACTTTCGATCGAATACACTTATGTATGTAGGAGACTTCGCAGCAAATGCAGGCATTGAAGTTGCTCCAGCCGGAACGCTAAGCAACCCAGCAATACCGGTTAAAAATCTTATCCGAGGTGGATATTTAACTCGGATGGTAGCAGTCACAAAAGCTACTGCTACGACCCCATCAAGTCAGGTAAAAATTTTAGTTAATAGCAGTAAACTTGCAACAGCGCGAGCCTGGCCCGATGGCGCGAAAACATTGCCAGGTTCTTCTGCCGGTCCTATTGTAGCCATTCGTAACGCCAATAGAATGCGCCTTTCTTAATTTTTGGCGTTTGTACAGACTTTTTTTATTGTTCCCTTACCCACAATCCCATGTTAAATTTGACTGATGTTATTCAAGGAATTAAAAATCCTGAGCTTAAGACTTCGCTTTCCTCGCTCAAGGAAACTTCACCTGAAGCATTACTCAACGACATTATTCGAGCTTACCTGGCGGCTCAAAAAAATTACAACGCGGCTCAAGAGGGAGAAGAGACTCCCAATTTTCTTAACACAATCGTAAGGATTGATAAGCAACCTGTAGCCTTAGATGAGGACGAAGGAGTTGCTTATCAAGACGAAGTGATTACTTTGCGACTTCGGAACATTTTTGGGGTACAAGAAGTTACTGCATTTAAAAATGCAGTGAAAGGGATTTTATGAAAAAAATACCTCGAATTACAGTAATTCAAGAATTCAAAGATGAGGCAGGAGAAATTACCGGACAAATTACCAGCCAATCCGGCGCGGATGGTACTTGGCTGCAATTTGACTGCGAATGCTTAGACGCTTTGCCCGTTTGCCGATCGCAATGTTGCAGCCTCCGAGGGACTTTTCTTACTGAGGCAGAAGCCCATTCGGGTAAGTATGATTGCTTCGCCGACCCGGAAACAGGTTTACCCCAGCTTCGGCGTGACGCAGATGGAGCATGTACCTATCTTGATCGCGAAACTAAGCTTTGCAGCATTTACGATCGCAGACCACAAGTATGTCAATCTTTCCATTGTACGCGGGGTGCAGCGGTACGCGGTTGGAAATTACCTAATATTGTGCAGCGACACTCAGCATGAGCTTACTCGTTGAATTAGGAAATTCTGGCAATTGGATTCTAACTGATTCGCAGTCTTTTTCTGGCTTTCCTTTGCCAGAATATGTGCCGCCTTTTCAATTTGAGAAACACATCCTAGCGATATATGTAGATAATTTCGACGCAAAAGATACTTGGAATTTTGCTGGATGGGTGAGCCAAAAAATTAGATTAGGTATTGGGCCAAGTCAGGGGGCTGAATCGGTAAGCAATAAAAAGTTGTGGCTTCGTCGCACACAACTTTTTATTTTTCCTAAACTCACAACTACCTATACTCTAGCTATTAACTTCCCTCAGTGGTTTAAGCGAGCTGATTGCACTATATGGGAATATTGGGGCCCCGAAGCCGACACAACGACTAATGCTATAGGACAGGTTCGCAGCGACGTAATTAGAGTCGAAAACAAAATTAATTTATTGCTCGATCAGCATTTAAGTCCGTGAAACCAGACTTGACACTAATAAGCGTTGCGCTTTCTGCTGTTGTGGCAGCGCTTTCAATTGCAACTAGCCTTTGGAAAATCACTAAGTTAGTTGTAGCAAAATCCAGGGCGCAGGAAGCTCGGCTCAATCACTTGCACACGGCGGTAAAGTCGCTGAAAGAAGACCATCAAGACGTAATTTATTATTTGTCTTTGCCAGAACACGAACGGGGCAAATTTTATCCTCGTAGAGGGACGCGAACAATAACCAAGGAAAGCTTGCAGAGCTACGACGACGAACACACGGACTTTAGTTAAATGGATAAATACTCTTATCGCTTTACTATTGCGAGTTTAAATGTTTCCGTAATAATGTTAGTGGCTGCGGGTGCGATTCTAGTTTTCCAGAAAGAAAATACCACAGGATTAATCCCTTTTCTAGCGCCGATTTTAACTTTATTGGGCGGTTTAGTGGTTTCTCCCCCAAAGCCTCAAAGTGACCATAGATAGAGCTAAACAACTTCTAGGAATTGCCAATCCTAGCATATGTCAGTTATTAGATTGCTTAGAAGACCTTGCCAAAGAATACGGATACATTCAGGGTATGACTATCGGGAATTTACGAGACTTGGTATCCGGCAAGAAAACACTTGCCGAAATTCAAAACTTAATCGAACAAATCAAGCAAAAAATAAAATGCACAAACTAATTTTTACAATGCAATTAGCTCAATCAAGCGAGTTAATTTATGGGAACTTGCAGCTTATTTATCCCGATGGCAAGGCAATCGACTACATGGCAACTTCCGGCTGTGCGGACTGGCAGCGACCGGGCGACGAGTGGCAACGGGGGAAGGGCCCTATTCCAGCGGGTGAATATCAAATCCCCAGCGAGCCTTATTATTTAGAGACTCGCGGCGTAGAGGGCGACTTTTTCCACATTACCCCCGATCCGGTAGTTTCCGAACACGGCATCAGGGCCGAGCTAGGGCTTCACTTTGATGCCAATTATCCCGGTAGCGCGGGGTGTGTAGTTTTGCGAAACTGGGAAGGCTGGCGGCGTTTTTGC
>NZ_JAUBTS010000097.1:0-17001 GCF_036705105.1 Microcoleus sp. B9-D4 | reverse complement strand
ACTGGTACTCCAACTCCGACGCCGACAACTGGTACTCCAACTCCGACGCCGACAACTGGTACTCCAACTCCGACGCCGACAACTGGTACTCCAACTCCGACGCCGACAACTGGTACTCCAACTCCGACGCCGACAACTGGTACTCCAACTCCGACGCCCACGCCGATACTTGGAAGTCCTGGCATTGTTATTAGTCCGGCATCGGGATTAGTAACTACAGAAGCAGGTGGCACAGACCAATTCACCGTCAGACTCAACAGCCAACCGACTGCCGATGTGAGAATTGATGTGCGTAGCAGTGATGAGGCAGAGGGAGTAATTTCGACGGAATCAATTACCTTCAATTCTGCTAATTGGAATCAGTGGCAGCCGATTACGATAACGGGTGTGGATGATCGAGTATTGGACGGCGATAAGACTTATCAGATTGTGAGTGCCCCTGCTGTCAGTGCGGATAGTAACTACAACGGCCTCAATGCACCGGATGCCACTGTGGTTAACAGGGATAGCAATGGGGTTGTTCCCACGGTAAATTTTTCCCCAGCTACTTACCAAGTTAATGAAAGTCCCACAGGAACCGTTCAGAAACAAATTACCCTAACTCGCACTGGGGATCTAAACAACTTTTCCACGGTGTACCTAGAACCTCCTACTGGTTCAGCGACTTGGGGACCTGATTGGAATACCCCCAATTTCTCTCCTCAACTCACCTTTAACCCAGGCGAAAATACCAAAACTTTCACAATTGACATTTTTCCCGATGGTCAATTTGAGGGAACAGAAGAAATTGCGTTTCGGATCGCCAATGGGGGGGTTAATGTCAATATCGGCACCCAAAACACTGCCACTTTGCAAATTTTCGATGCTGAGGGGCCTCCTACAATTAATTTTTCCCAAGCTACTTACCAAGTCAATGAAAGTCGCACAGGAATTGTTCAGAAACAAATTACCCTCACTCGCACTGGGAATCTAAGCAACTTTTCCAGGGTGGATCTACCATTTCCTACTGGTTCAGCGACTTACGGAACTGATTGGAACGTTCCGCCCTTCTCTCCTGAACTCATATTTAACCCAGGCGAAAATACCAAAACTTTCACAATTGGCATCTTACCGGATGGTCAAGTTGAGGGAACCGAAGAAATTGCGTTTCGGATCACCAATCGGGATAATTCCATTATTGGCACCCAAAACACTGCTACCTTGCAAATTTTGGATGCTGAGGGGCCTCCTACAATTAATTTTTCCGAAGCTACTTACAAAGTCAATGAAAGTCGCACAGGAATCGTTCAGAAACAAATTACCCTCACTCGCACAGGGGGGAATATAGACAGCTTTTCCAGGGTGTACCTAGAACCTCCTACTGGTTCAGCGACTTTCGGAACAGATTGGAATACCCCCAATTTCTTTCCTGAAATCACATTTAACCCAGGGGAAAAGACGAAAACTTTCACAATTGACATCTTACCGGATGCTCAAGTTGAGGGACCAGAAGAAATTGCGTTTCGGATCACCAATCGGGATAATTCCATTATTGGCACCCAAAACACTGCCAGTCTGAAAATTATCGATGCTGAATCTATACTCAACAACAATTCGCCGAAGTTGAATAATCCCATCAGCAATCAACGTGATGCCAATCCCCGCAGCGACTTCAGTTTCAGTTTGACTCTTGCTCCAAATACGTTTATTGATCCCGATCCAGGTGACAGCCTCACTTACTCGTACTCCATCAATCTAAATCCGAACTTCCTCCCCCTCTGGCTGACCCTCGACCCCAATACAGGCACCATCATTCCACCCGATTGGCTTAAGTTCGACCCGAATACGCTGACCTTTAGCGTGAATTTCGATGCGGCCAATGTCCCCCCATCATTCTCGTTGCCAATTACGGTGACAGCAACGGACAATGCCGGTGCCACTGCCATCGACAATTTCAACCTGATCCGCGATAGCATTCGTGGCCTCGTAATTGACGGTTATATCTCCGGTGCTACTCTCTTCCTAGACGCCAACAAAAACAGCATCCTCGACACCAACGAACCATCCACCACAACTAACAGCAGCGGTGAATTCAATCTCAACATCCCCTTCGAGACCTTCGACACCAACAAAAACGGAGAAATCGACCCATCAGAAGGCAATTTAGTAGCCATAGGAGGCATTGACACCGCCACCGGCTTACCCCTAGAAACACCAGTCACCGCACCACCAGATGCGAGTGTAGTCACCCTCCTAACCACCTTAATCGCCGACTTAATCGACAAAGGAATTGAACCAGAAGAAGCACAATCTTTAGTCAAAGCCGCCCTTTCTCTCCCCGCTGAAGTTGACTTAACTAGCTTAGATCCAATCTTAGCTACCAATAACAATCAACCGGGCGGAGTCCAAGTCTTAGCCGCAATGGTGAAAGTCCAAAACTTCATCACCCAAACTAGCGCTTTGATTGACGGTGCATCCAGTGCAGTCAATACCGATATTGTCAAAGCTGTTGTCAGTTCAATTACGGCTCAAATTCAATCCGGTACAGTCTTAAACCTCAGCAATGCCGCAGCTTTAGAACCAATCATTCAGCAAACTGCCGCGAAAATCCAGCAAATAGACCCCAGTTTCAACTCTCAACAAATCAGCCAAATTACCTCGCAAGCAGCGACAGTAATGGCAACAGCCAATCAGCGCATTGATGCGGCTGTCTCCAACCCAACAGGAACATCAATTCCTGAATCACTTGCCCGCCTCCAACAAGTAGCTTTGGGCCCAACTACTCAAGACTTCAAAGCAGTTGGTGCGGGAAATAAACCTATTTCCCAGGTAGTTGCTGACAATACTGGTACTGCTTTAGATAGCAGACTTGAAGCTGTAGTATTGCCGGCTGGGATTGCAACTCCTGTTGTCAGCGGCGATGCTGATTTGGGCAGCAATTCCCCGGATGCAATTCTCGGTACAAATGGCGACGATATCCTGACTGGCGACAGCGCAAATAATGTGTTGATGGGCATGAGGGGCAATGATTCCCTCGATGGCGGCATTGGAAATGACTCGGTTTTCGGTGGCAAAGGTAGCGATACAATCCTGGGAAGTAGCGGTGATGATGTCTTATTTGGCAACCGTGGTGCTGACATTTTGAATGGCGATGATGGTAATGATATTCTTTACGGAGGTAAGGGCGATGATTTACTCAATGGCGGTTTGGGAATTGATACTTTGGTAGGAGGAATGGGAGTAGATAAGTTCCTACTCTATACCAATTCCGGTACTGATACGATTACCGATTTTGAAGTCGGTAAAGATTTGTTAGTATTGGGTAATGGGTTGAGTTTCTCGCAATTGGCAATTAGTCAAGATAGCGGTGCAACATTAATCAGGTTTGCACAAACCGGGGAGATTTTAGCTTCTCTCAATGGTGTTTCTGGTAGCAGTATCAGTGCCGTTAATTTCGGGTTGCTTTAAAGGTTCGTAATGAGGACTTTAGTCCTTATTATTCTTCAGTCTCTTAGAGACGGACTTCGTTTGTATATATGCGGTTTCAACCGCTGACTATCAAGGCCTAGATCCCCCCTAACCCCCCTTAAAAAGGGGGGGACAAGAATCTTCTCAAAGTCCCCCTTCTTAAGGGGGATTTAGGGGGATCTGGCCTCGGCGGTAAACGAGAGATAAAGAGGGTTTTAGACTTAAGTTGACACCAATAGCCTAAACCCTATTACTTACACATCAGCATCGCTGATATCGCATTCCTGGTAACTGCGAAACTAATCCCAACAATTCCAGTTGCAAAAGTATACTAGAAACTGTTCCGGCTTCTAATCCCGCTGCTTCCACAATTACATCAAAAGAAATCGGCCCAGATACGATCGCACTTAACACCTTAGCCAATTCCGGCTCCAACGGCGGCCCTTGCTTCTCAACCGTCGGATTTGGAGGAAATAGCGACAACTGCTCGGCTCTATCCAATTTTGGCATAGCTCCGAGCATTTCCAACAACCTGTCTTCGCTTAAGAGTCGATCGCGACCAGGCAGAATCGGATGAGCACCTTTACTCAGCAACTCCAAACACCCAAACGAACGCTCATCATCCAATCTTGCCGTCAAAACATACACATCCCGGCAAAAATCATTCGCTTGATAAGCAGTAATTAAAGCACCCGATTTGTGCGGAGCTTCTATCACGATTGTAGCGCGACTTAAGCCAGCAATTATGCGATTTCGGCGCGGAAAATTAGTTTTATTCGGTTGAGTACCCGCCGGATATTCACTAATTACCAATCCCTGCTGCAAGATGCGATCGCACAACCTCTCATTTTGTTTAGGATATACAATATCTACTCCCGTCCCCACCACTGCAAAAGTCCTTCCTCCCGCCTCCAAACAGCCTGTATGAGCCTCTGTATCAATACCAGCCGCCAATCCCGAAACCACAGTAAAATCACTTTTAGCCAAAGCCGTACTAATTTTGCGAGTCCACCTTCTGCCGTATTCCGTAGGGCTGCGAGTACCAACCATTGCCACTGTCGGCGTAATTCCTTGATTCTCTTTGCGATCGACATTACCACGATAATACAACACGGGTGGCGGATTGGGAATTTCCAATAATAAGCGGGGATAATCTGGATCAGCGGGCGTCCAAAAACTGGGATTTTTTATAAGATGTTTTTCGAGAAATTCTTCAGGATTAAGTTTAGTTCGTTCTTGGGAAATTGTTTCAATTATCTGCTTACCAAAGCCTTCTACTCGCATGAAATCTACTGGTTTTGCCGTCCAAGCTTCTGCCAAACTATTGAAATTTTGGTGCAATCTTTGCAACAAAATCGGCCCGATACCGTTAATTTGCGACCATGCTAACCAGTAAGCGCGTTCTTCTAGCAACGAGTTACCCTCAAATTATCTGAGAATAATTTTATCATTTTTGGTTG
This sequence comes from Microcoleus sp. B9-D4, assembly GCF_036705105.1. NCBI lineage: Bacteria > Bacillati > Cyanobacteriota > Cyanophyceae > Oscillatoriales > Microcoleaceae > Microcoleus > Microcoleus sp. B9-D4. Next base: position 12,094 of record NZ_JAUBTS010000097.1, on the reverse strand, counting down.
AATATAGTAGGGAAACGGCACTGCCGTGTTTTGTATTCCTTGGGTAGGGAAATGGCACTGCCGTGTCCTGTATTTTCACAGATGCCAGGGTAGGGAAACGGCACTGCCGTGTTCTGTATTTCCACGGATTTAAAACTGTTATATAAATGTTTTTTTACAAACTGCGAAGGCGCGAAGAACGCGAAGGGAATTAAGAGAAAAATTGACAATTACTGGCTAGGTTTTCCAATCTACGAAACGGGCGTAAATATAAGCAATAATTTCTCCGATCACAGTCCGAAAACCTTCGCTCGATTTCCACCATTCTTGTGAGTTATAATCTTGCGGTTCCGCCGCTATAATCCCGACTTTAATGTCAGGATTCAGCACTTCTTTGAAAACAATCCAACTTCTGCGGGCGTGAGGGCCAAAGGAATAAAGATTAATTGAGTTAACTTTTAAACCTGAAGTAGAAAACCAATCTCGAAGGGCGATCGCAGAAGCAGCAGTGCGGTGTTTGACAACACTCGCTGCTGGTACTGCTACTACTTTGTTTTTATCAAATCCTAGCGCAATACAAGTCGCTGCAGTCAGTGCGGCATAATTTTTATATTCAGCAAGATAGTAGCCTTTACTTAAAGGAACTCCTGTGGTAATTAATTGGCGGTATTCGCCTTTTTTGAATTCGGCGATCGCACTTTCGATCGCATAATCCGGCAACCAGCCTTCGACAACCAATATATCTGCTTTAATCGGCGCATTGACCGCCAAGAATGGATGGATACTTGTAATAATTAAGAGCATTAAAATTATCAATCCCGTGCTTGCAATTACCCAACCTTCCCTGGTAATTACCCACATTTCTCGACGACGGATTAGACGAATTCTCATTTTAACTCGATCTAGATATTTTCGGGTATGGAGGCAGATTCGGCGAGACTGGGGAAGAGGGAAATACTGGGAAAGTGAATAATTTCCCAATGCCCAATGACCCATTCCCAAATTATTGGTGTTTCAGATACTCAAAAACGCTTTTATCCCCGATATCCTGCGGCATTGGTTGAAAAAACTTGCGTACAGCAAAGATGATAAACAAAGCCGCCCAAACAGCCAGCAAAAATTGTTCATTTTCGGCTGACAAAAATCCGAAAATATGTCCTAAAATTAACAGAGGAACTCCCGGAGTCAAAAACTTAGTTTCGAGGCGATTAAAGCAGAATGCTTCCTTAAAATAAATGCCATTTAAGGCTGCAAAAGTAAAGCCAATTCCCCACAACGTGGCGGGATGTTCGTACACTGCTAAAGCTAGAGGTTGGCTGCTTTGTAGGGCGACAAACAATGCTGCCGCGCCGCCGATCGCCCAAAATGCCTGTAGTGTTCGATGCAGCGCAATCATGTAAATGTGAATAGTTGCCAAGCTGACGCCTAAAGCTATCCAGAAACAAGCAAAAACAGGCGTTACAGCTTGGATTGCCATCGGGTTGTCGCCCTGTTGTAGCACCAGAGTAGTGCCGATCGCAAAACACAGCGCCGCCACCCCCAATCCGGCGCGGTAAATCACCACTCCCGTGCGATCGTTTTGAGTAATCGTAAATTCGCCGAATTGTCCTTGATAGACTGGCGATTCATCAGGTGATTTCAGTAGTTGCATTACAGCTTCCTCCTATCAGACACAATGTACTTCTGCCAAGATATACTTTATTGATAAACCGATCCAGCGAGACCGAGCGATGCCTAAATTTAACAAGCCTAAACTTAACCAGCCTAAAGTTAACAAGTCTAAAGTTAACAAGTCTAAAGTGGACGATCGCCCAGATCAAAGCCAATCCCTTCCTTCACAATCCGAACTTCCTCCTGTTCAGCTTGATGAAACCATTGTAGCAGGCAGAAGACCGAAACCGGTAAACGACTTTCAGCGCCTGCTGGAGGAATTATCCGAATTGAGATCGGGGTTCGATCCAGAAATGTTAGCGCATCTCGATGAAAATCTCCCATTTAATACCAAGCAATTTGAAACTAAAATCAGTAAGATTTTGGGGTCAAAAAATATTGATTTCAGCATAAAAAATTCAGTCAAATATCTAGACTACATCAAGCAAAATATTCAACTACCCTGCCACGTTACCGGCATAGAAGAGTTTGAATGGGAAGAAGAATATACAATGGGTTCGGGCAGCAAAAAAGAATATGCACGGCTCAAAAAAACTCAACCTTCTTATACTGATAGATTCACAATTAATCAGTTGGATGATTTGGTGATTCAGGAAGAAGGCATATTTGTGGAAGTGCAGCGCCTCAGCGATCGCCAAAAGTTTATGTTGCCTTTATCAGAGTTAGAATCAGTTGATGTAACCTCCCGAAACAATCAGTTATTAGATGATTATGCCATGTGGTTTATCAATTATTAAGGAAGAGTGGAAAAGTGAAAGAGTGGGGGAGGGGAAGAGGGGAAGAGTGGGAGAAGGGGAAGAGTGAGGGATGGGAAAAATCTTCCTTATTCCTTCTTCCTTCTTCCTTCTTCCTTCTTCCTTCTTAATTAAATGGAAGCCGGCAAGTGAGATCGCGAAACCAAAGCCAAAGCTTCAACTAAACTGCGAACAGCCGCAATCATCGCGACTTCGCTATTAAGTTGGCTAACAGCAGAACCGACACCAACACCCGCAGCACCGGCTCCAATAGCGAGGGGTGCGGTGACGCTGGAGATACCGGAAGCGCAGAGTACAGGGACGGATACGGCGCGGGAAATTTCAAAGGCGGAGGCCAAAGTAGGCGCTGCTTTTTCAATTAATCCCAAGGTGCCGGCGTGAATTGGTTGAGCGCTGGTGCCACCTTCGGTTTGGATGATGTTAGCCCCTGCTTTGACTAATTCAATTGCTAATTGCACTTGTTTGTCGAGTGTCAAAATGTGGGGAACTGTCACAGAAAGAGTGATGTTTGGAAATAGCGATCGAGTTTCGCGAGTCAACTGCAAAACTTCCTCAGCTTCAAAGCGGCGGCCTTCTGCGTAGAAAGCATCAAAGTTACCAATTTCAATCAAATCAGCGCCAGCTTCTACCGCAGCCACAAACTTTTCCGGTTCCACCGCCGATACACAAATTGGCAAATTTGTCAACTGTTTGGCCATCAATACCAAATCTCGATCGGCAGCAATATCAACAAAGGAAGCACCGCCGAGATCCGCTGCTTTGACGACAGCCGCAACGTTGGCGGCATCAAAATTATTTAAACCGCTGATAATTTTCAGGGCGCGACCTTGCTCAAAAGCGCGCTGCAATTTAGAATTTACACTCATCGTTAGTTTTCCAACTCAAAAAATTTCTTAGACTCATTTTGACACAAATTAGAAGAATTTTTGATTTTTAATTCTTAATTCTTAATTACTTCCCGGCTGTCTAAATTTGTACACATCTTTGATAACTTGTGTCCAGCCGTCAGAGAGAGATTCGAGAATACGAGAGCCCTTTTCTTTCGTCGCCGCCGTCGCATCGCCCAACACACCACTTTCAGTCAAATCTCGCGTCAGCCAAGCAAAAGGCAAATTCCCTTCCATACTCAGCAAACTGTCTGTTGGTAAACCCTGCGGGTACTCGCAAACAGCCAGTTCCATTTTCACCTGTTCCGGCAAAATTGACAACATCAAACTCGTTTCTGCATCACCAGCGTGAATCCCCAACTCCAACTCCTTCGCAGTTAATAATTCAGCAGCAACATTAGGAACGCCCCAAACAAACAGCGGAAAAACAGAAAAATCCTGATATTTTTGATGAATATCCCGCGCCGCAATTTCCATCACCTGCGGCTGTCCGCCGTGACCATTCATTAACACTAATTTCCGAAATCCAGCCTGATAAATACTGTCTGCAATTTCGCCGATTACTGCTAAAAGTGTCTGAGCACTGAGCATAATTGTACCGGGAAAATGGCAGTGTTCGTTCGACTTGCCATAGTACAAAGGTGGCAAAGCATAGGCGGGAATATTTGCCTCTAACTTTGCCAGGGCTTTGCCTGTAACTGCCGCGCTAATTGCCGCATCTACAATTAAAGGCAAATGAGGGCCGTGCTGTTCGATCGCACCTAACGGCTGAATGATAACTATATTTTCCTTATCCGGCATAGACTCAATTTCTGTCCAAGTCAGATATGGAAAAAAGCGCGATTCTGGAATAAAATTGTGCATAAGGTGGCGGCAAGAGCATAGGCAACCAAGGCAGTCAACTAGAGCGTGTTTTCTTGCCTATTCTGTTGCCTATTCTGTAGGTTGGGTTAAGCGTAGCGCCACCCAACAAATCTACGAAAAATGTTGGGTTTCGTTCCACGGGCCCAACCTACAATTTAAGGCAATTCTGGGGAGAGAAAACACGCCCTAGCCGGGAAACTAAAAAGTAATTTCCCAGATAGATCGCATATTCTGTATGTGGGTAGAGCCTATAATATAGCAGATGCTTTAACAGCGTGGTGATAGACGCTCGCCAGCTCAGACCGAAAGACCTAGAGACGACTAATTGATGGAAGCTTGGCAAACCCCACAAACTAATTTAACCGACATTCCGATCGCCGAGGAACTGTCGCGCCGCATCCCTCGATCGCACGATCAAAAAGCAGAAAACCGAGCGCTGCAAACGCTGGCTCGACAATTGGCAACCTCACCCCACACGCTGCTCAAAACACTGGTGGCGATCGCTCAAGATTTGTGCGCCGCAGGAAGCGTCGGAGTCTGCTTGCTAGAAGAAAATGCCACTTCCGAACAAATCTTTCGCTGGGAAGCCTTGGCGGGAGCGTGGGAAGCAGCAGAACATAGAAACACACCCCGCAAATTGCCTTGGCCGGGAGCAGGTATCGATCGCCAAACTCCCCAGCTTTACTTCGCTCCCGAACAATACTTCACCGACTTGCAGCAGCTAGAATTGCCGATCGCCGAAGCGTTAGTCGTGCCACTGCAAGCAGAAAATCAATCGCTGGGGGCAATATGGATTGTATCTCACGATTCCGATCGCCAGTTCGATGCCGAAGACTTGCGGATTGCGATCTGCCTAGCAGACTTTGCCGTTGCCGCCGTACAAATCGATCGCGCCAATCAAACCAAAGAAGCTTTGCGAGAAAGCGCAGAACGCTGGCAGCTAGCCTGTGCCGGCAACAACGACGGCATTTGGGATTACAACCTGCAAACCAATAGCCAGATTCTGAGCGATCGCTGTTTAGAGATTTTGGAACGTGGGCCCGAAGAAGTCAAGGAGTTCAGCCAATTTTTGAGCTACATTCATCCCGATGATGTGGAGAGAATGCAAAGCAATTGGCAGCAACACTTGGATCGAGAAACCTCACATTACTGCGGAGAGTACCGCGTTCGCTGTCCTGACGGGCGCTACAAATGGATTTTAGCCAGAGGGCGAGCAATTTGGGACGAGTCAGGCAATCCCCTGCGGGCAGTAGGTTCCCTGACAGATATCACGGATCGCAAACAAACTGAAATTGCCTTAAAACAAAGCGAAGAACGTTTGAGCGTCGCCATCGAAGGCTCAGGCATGGCAACCTGGGATTTTGACGTGCGAACACATCGAGTAATTTGGTCGGCGACCCATTTCAGCATTTTGGGCTGCGAACAGACACCGGGCGGCGAAGCAAGCGCGGCTGTGTGGGAAAAGTGCGTGCATCCAGACGACTTAAAGCAAGTCATGCAAGCAGCCAAAACAGCTCGCCAAACGAGATCGCTCTACTCCCCCGAATACCGGATCATCCGGGCCGATAACGGAGAAATCCGCTGGTTGAGCGCGTTCGGGCGCTATCTCTACGACGCTGCAGGCGAAGCAGTGCGGTTTATCGGAGTATTATTTGATGCTACCGATCGCAAAATGGCCGAACTCGCTTTGGAAGAAAGCAACAACCGCTTTCAGTTAGCTACAAGAGCGATCGACGGCATGGTGTTTGAGTGGGATTTGGTAGCAAACTCAGTTTACCGTTCCGAGGGACTGTGCTCGATCGTCGGTGTCTACCCAGAGGATGCACCGGCAACACCAGAGTGGTGGAGAGAACGCATCCATCCCGTCGATTTGGCACGCATCCAAGCCGGGGGGAAATCAATCTTGAATATTCCCGATCGCTATGAAATCGAGTACCGAGTTCAGCACCAAGACGGGCGCTGGATCGATGTTTGGGAACGCGGCTGTTTGATCCGCAACCAGCAAGGTGAAGTGACCAAAGTTGTCGGCTTCACAACCGACATTACCAAGCGCAAACAAACAGAAGCAGCACTGCGCGATCGCGAAACCCACCTGCAATTGATTCTCGACAGCGCCAAAGACTACGCCATCTTCACCATCGACACCGACGGACAGGTTACCAGTTGGAACGCAGGCGCCCAGAGATTGCTGGGCTATACCGAAGCTGAAATCGTCGGGCAAGACGGACGCATCATCTTCACCCCAGAAGACTCGGCTGCTAGAAAGCCGGAAGCAGAAAGGCACATAGCCCTGACTCAGGAAAAGGCAGAAAACGAGCGCTGGCACCTCCGCAAAGACGGCAGCCGCTTTTGGGGCAGCGGGCTGGTGATGCCCCTGCGCGACGCAGCAGGCGAGGTGCAAGGTTTCCTGAAAATTATGCAGGACAAAACCGAGCGCCGGCAAATAGAAGAAGCACTGCGGCACAGCGAAAATCTCTACCGCACCCTCGCCGATGGCGTCCCGGAATTAATGTGGATCAACACCGCCGACGGCAGGTTAGAGTTTTGCAACCAACACTGGAAAAACTACACGGGCATGATGCCAGAATTGCCGCTGCCTGCGCCGGTGCTGCAATTATTTCATCCTGATGATCTGCCAGCAGTTGTCGGCACGCGCACTCCTGCGATTGCAGCAGGGGAAGCCTACGAATTCGAGTGTCGGGTACGCAGGTTTGATGGTAATTATCGCTGGCATCTAGCGCGACTTGTGCCCGTCAAAGACAGGAAGGGAAAGGTGGTGCAATGGGCCGGAATCGGCATTGATATTGACGATCGCAAACGAGCCGAAGAAAGTTTAGCAGAAAGCGATCGCCGCTTCCGCTTCTTGGCTGAGTCGCTGCCCCACCTGATTTGGAACGTAAGTTCCGCCGGGGAAATTCGCTTTACCAATCAACAAAAATGGTCGGAATATCTGGGGATGTCTTACGAGGAAGCCTCTCAAAACAATTGGGAATCCCTCGTCCCGCCCTCGGATTTGGCAGAATCTTGGACCCGCTGGCAAGAATGTCAAATCACCGGAGAAGTTTATCAAATTGAGCTGCGCCTGCGGCGGGCAGTAGACCAGATGGAACGCTGGCATTTGTCCCGCGCCGTGCCAATTCGCGACGCAGGAGGCCAGGTTGTCGAGTGGATCGGCACGAATACTGATATTCACGATCGCAAACAAGCCCAACTCAACGAGCAGTTTCTCTCTGATCTCGAAGTCCGCTTGCGGCAGCGCATCAACCCCGCAGAAATGTTGTGGGAAGCGATGAACAGTCTGGGAGAATATTTAAAAGTCGATCGCTGCATCTGGCACGAAATCGATTTAGAAGCCGATCGGGCAATTGTCCAGCAAGACTGGCACCAGTCCGACCTCGCCAGCACCGTCGGCACCTATCAACTCTCAGACTTTAAGACGCCAGAACTGAAAGCTCTGTCTATGGCAGGTCAAACCCTTGTCATCTCAGATATCGCTAATCACCCCCATACAGCGCATTTATTCGATAACTACGGTGCCGTGTCGATTCGTGCTTTGGTCGATGTTCCCTGCCTTCAGGAAGGGCGCTGGGTGGCTCTTTTGCTGGTGACATCAAGGGTGGTTCGGCACTGGCGGCCTGATGAAGTTTGGCTGATGCAAGAAGTGGTGGCTCGCCTCTGGACGGTGATCCTGCACGCGCGAGCTCTGCATAAGCTGCACGAAAGCGAGGATCGGTTCCGCGCTCTAGCTGACAACATCGCTCAGTTGGCCTGGATGACAGATGCTGCTGGGGGGATTTTCTGGTATAACCAGCGCTGGTTTGACTACACCGGCACCACCCTAGAAGAAATGCGAGGCTGGGGCTGGCAAAAGGTGCACCATCCGGAACACCTCGATCGCGTTGTCGAAAAATTTAGGCGCTGCATTGAAACAGGGGAACTCTGGGAAGATACTTTCCCCTTGCGCGGCAAAGACGGATCGTACCGCTGGTTTCTCTCCCGCGCCGTGCCGATTCGCGACGATCAAGGCAAGGTACTGCGCTGGTGTGGCACCAACACTGATATTACCGATCAAAAAGTTGCAGAAGCGGAACGGGAACGCCTTCTAGCACGGGAAAAGGCAGCGCGGGAAGAGGCAGAACGCGCTAACCGCGTCAAAGACGAATTTTTGGCTGTTTTGTCCCACGAATTGCGGACTCCCTTAAACCCGATTATGGGCTGGGCGAAGCTGCTTCAATCGAACATTTTGACACCCCAAAAGCAGCGTTACGCCTTAGAGACGATCGAGCGCAACGCCAAACTGCAAACCCAGCTTATCGAAGATTTGCTGGACGTGTCGGGGATTCTGCAAGGCAAGGTCAGCTTGAATATTGCACCTGTGGATTTAGCCGGGGTAATCAGCGCCGCCATTGAAACGATGCGTCTGGCGGCCCAAGTCAAGTCGATTCAAATCAGCACTCTATTTGCACCGAATCTCGGCCCGGTGTTGGGCGATGCGGGCAGACTTCAGCAGGTAGTCTGGAATTTGCTGTCAAATGCCGTCAAGTTCACCCCGCCGTCCGGCAAAATTGAAGTCGTTCTCGATCGGGTGGACAATAAGGCCCAAATTACTGTAACTGATACGGGAAAAGGTATCGAACCTGATTTTCTGCCCTATGTATTCGACTACTTCCGGCAAGCTGACAGCACTTCTACCCGCAAGTTTGGCGGATTGGGTTTAGGATTGGCGATCGTCCGCCATCTCGTCGAACTCCACGGCGGCACGGTGAAATCCGACAGTGCCGGCGAAGGAAAAGGTGCAACCTTGACTGTCAGGATACCTCTGATGCCCGTGCAATCTCAGACGAGTCCTGCGGGAACTGCGTCGCCGGCCCAATCCTTCAATTTGAGCGGTATCAAGGTGTTAGCGGTGGATGATGATGCCGATGCGCTAGATTTGGTGGTTTTTCTGCTTGAGGATTGTGGGGCAAGCGTTACAGCCGTTGCTAACGCCGCCGATGCCTTGGCGGTTTTAACTCAGTCTGTGCCGGATTTGCTATTGAGCGATATTGGAATGCCCGACACCAACGGTTATATGTTGATGCGACAGGTTCGGGATCTGGCGCCCGACCAAGGGGGACTGGTTCCGGCGATCGCCCTCACCGCTTATGCGGGAGAAATTGACTATCAGCAGGCCCTGGCTGCGGGGTTCCAGCGCCACATTTGTAAGCCTTTAGACCCAGATAAGTTGGTGCAGGCAATTTGGGAGGTACTCGATCGATCGGGCCCAAACATTGTTTAAGGTCTTTTTGTGTCTGAAAAGTCTTTATTTAATGAACCGCGAAGACGCAAAGAACGCGTTCGGCGAAGCCGTTCCCAAAGGGTAGGAAGAAGGGAAGAAGATAGGAATAAGTTAATAATCTCTATTTCGGTTACATCTGAGATATTGTACCCTTTTCAATCAGCGTTTTATTGACGGGCTAGGAGCAATGGCGCACAATAAAATTCACTTTTTGTGGAACAGGCATCTTGCCTGTTCATAAAAAACTTATTGACAATGGTACAATATCTCAGATGTAACCAATTTAATCGTCGATAGATCGCGCATCATCTCCAATAAAAAAACCCCACAGATGGAGGTTTTTTGATGATTATTGGTACTGATCGGACAGGTTAAAACATCCTGTCCCTGCATGATGCCCACAGCCCTAAGACTCAATTCTTAGCGGTAGTCAGTACGCACGGCGGGCTCGCGTTCACTCGTTGTACTTGTATAGCGGACATTTTCTTCACGTTTGCGGGGAATCAAGCCCAACAAACCAGACAAGCCTAGCAATCCCAACCATCCCCAATCAAAATCGCGATCTGTTTCAGCATTGTAGACATCGGAGCGAGGAGTGGTGGTGGTTGTAGTGTTGTTAGTACCGCCAGTTGTATCTGTCTGAGCTGAAGCAGGCAGATGAGCTGGTGCTATGGCTAAACCAGCAGCTATAATACCTGCACCGATTGCTTTGGATAAATCAGAACGTTTCATAATTCAAATGCTCTCTGTTGGCTAAAATCTTTAACTATCACAACTATATCGATTGGCTTTTAAAGTTAAATCCACCTGTAGCAGTAAACATTGCTAAGTTCCACGTATAACTACAGATTGATATCAAATTTTTAGCAGGCGCACAAAATTAAAGATTGCTCGCAGAGGTACTCCGCCACTAGACATCGCGGGTCTGGCACCTCACCCGGTTGTGAGGCAGTGCGGCAGTCCCGACAATAGACAAGGTGTTGTTCACAAAAAAAGGTAAACTCAGATATTGCACAGATAAGTGTTGGAAATCGATCGACGGAGATAGAAACTTTTGGGAATAGAGTTACGCAGCTACGTATTTCTAGACAACTTGCAGCCACAGCACGCAGCATACATCGGCACAGTCGCCGCCGGATTTTTGCCGCTGCCGGGGGATGCGTCGCTGTGGATAGAAATCTCGCCCGGTATTGAAATTAACCGAATTACCGATGTCGCCCTCAAATCTGCCTCCGTGCGCCCAGGAGTGCAGATAGTCGAACGCTTGTACGGTCTGCTAGAAGTACACTCGAGTCAGCAGGGGGAAACGCGGGCGGCAGGCAAAGCAATTCTAGAATTCATCGGAGTCCGCAGAGAAGAATGTATCAAACCGCGAGTGATTTCCAGTCAAATTATTCGCAATATTGACGCCCACCAAACACAATTAATCAACCGCACCCGCCGCGGACAGTTGCTGCTGGCGGGACAAACGCTTTACGTCTTAGAAGTAGAACCGGCGGCCTATGCAGCGCTGGCGGCTAATGAAGCAGAAAAAGGCGCATCTATTAACATCTTAGAGGTTCAGGCTGTAGGCAGTTTCGGACGGCTTTACCTCGGTGGCGCAGAACGAGATATTATAGCAGGTTCCCAGGCAGCAATTGCGGCGGTGGAAAATGTGACGGGTCGAGAAAATCCAGCAATTTTTGGTCGCAAGGAATAGCCGTTAAAGGAGATGTAATTATTATGGCAAATACACAGCATTTAGCGCTGTTAAAAAAAGGTGCAGTTACTTGGATTGAATGGAGAAGTCTCAACCCAAATATAGAACCGGATCTCAGCGAAGCTAACCTCGCCGAAGCAAATCTCAGAGGCGCGCATCTTTGGCGCTCGAACCTTTTTAAAACAAATTTGTTTAAGGCTAAATTAATTGCGGCAAACCTGGCAGAATCTAATTTTAGTTTAGCAAATCTTGCCGGAGCGCAACTGCTGGAAACTAATTTAATTAAAGCTAATTTAACTGGAACCAACCTCCAAGCAGCAGACATCAGGGGAGCTGATTTGAGCAGTGCTAATTTAATTGGGGCTGACCTCACCGCTGCCAATCTCCAACAAACTGATTTCGCAGATGCAAATTTAATCGGTGCGGTGATGTTTCGAGCTAATGCGATGGGCGCGAACCTGAACTGTGCTAATCTCAGTCAAGCTAATCTGACTCAAGTCGAGTTGATTGAAGCACATTGCTATGGAGCTAATTTCTCTAAAGCTAACCTCGGGGAAGCTCACTTCACTGGAGCATATCTTTTCCGGGCAAATCTCTGTTTTGCACAGTTGAGCGCTGCAGATTTCCGGTGGGCAAACCTTGGCAAAGCTGATTTGAGAGGGGCTAATTTGACTGGGGCAAATCTCCGGGGAGCGAACTTGGCGGGAGCGAATTTGGGCGAAGCTATTTTGAAAGAAACAATCATGCCTGACGGCAGCATTGTTCGATAAATATTGGATAATATTTATTCCTGTGAAATAACCGCGATAGTTAAAAGAAAGCCAGTGGCGCGTTTACCGAAAGGATTGCCAAAACATGAGCTTCTGGGGCGGGTTGAGGTTTTCTCTAAGGATCGCGAATTAAATAACTTACAATTTTAATTGTTATTGTGGGATGGGCGTCCCGCCCGTCCTTTTTGGAC
>NZ_JAUBTS010000096.1:0-17203 GCF_036705105.1 Microcoleus sp. B9-D4 | reverse complement strand
ATCGCTTTAAATTTAGTTCCCGTACCCGCTCTTAACATTTCTTTACTTACTTTGGTTTTTTTATGCCGACCTACTTACCGTGACACGATTGATTGGCCCGCCAACCTACGTCAATCAGCCTATCCATCCCGGCACTAACAGCCGTACAGGTAAGTAGGTAGACGAGATTAAACCGCATAATGTAACACTATGTAAACAGGTTTAAATCAGCCAGTAGAGAGCGTTTGGAGACTTTGCCCTCGTTTACATAGGGGCGTTTTTTCGCGCCGCCGTACTTATAGGGCTGGTGGCAAAGATGCTAAAAGTTGATAAAAAATGGAAATTCGCTGCCGTTTGCCTTTGACAATTACTTTGTACACAACGGATTTCATAGCGGCGTGTCACTCATCTGAGCTACCCCAGATAAGCGTCACTATAAAAAGCGACTGTTAAAGCACTTCCCCCCACAGCTACAACTGGGGAATAGCAAGTTCAAACGACTTGCAAACCACTAATCCCCAATCAAACCATGCAAACCACAAATTCAGTTTACGCTCAATTGCCTCTTTGCTCTTCACTACCCACACTGAAACGAAATAATAGCACCACTGCCAATCAAAACGTGCGCTATCTCCAACAATCCTTAGTTAAAAACGGATATCCCGTCGCAACTGATGGATTCTTCGGCCCAAAAACCGAACAAGCAGTCATCAAATTTCAAAAGGACAATAAGATTGCTGTTGATGGCATTGTCGGCCCTCAAACTTGGAGTCTATTAGGGGCTTGTTATACAGGTGAACCCGGATGTTAAATCCAAGTTAACTAATCCTAGGCGCACGGGTAGCAAGAAACTGGTTTTTTTCACAGAAATACTTCCTTTCCGCCCCCAGAAACGCTAAAAAACCTGGTGGTTGAGCGAAGCCGAAACCTTGTTTATGCCCGTCACAAGTGCATCCAGGACTATTAATTAACATCTTTTCCGCACTTCTCTGCTTTTAAACAACTTGCAAACAACCAATGGAGAATCAAACCATGCAAACCACAAACGCAATTCGCACTGAATTACCTTCCTGCCGTTATTTTCCCCTACTCAAACGCAACGATGGCGTCACCCAAAATGAGGACGTTCGCTACCTTCAGCGACTCTTGAACACCAAGGGATTTTCTTTAAATACTGATGGAGGATTCGGCCCGAAAACCGAACAAGCAGTCATCTCTTTTCAAAAGCAACAACAAATCGTTGCTGATGGCATTGTCGGCCCTAAAACTTGGAATAAATTGGGAGTTTGTACAAATATATTTTAAAGTTTGTGCAACTATCTGTTAATGAGAGTAGGGCGTGCAGTGTGCGCCCTATTTTTCCGTCGAAGTTTCCACGCCCGACCACCCCTCCGGGGCTCCGTACATTCGATACTTGCGAGAGCGTTTGAAATACAGCATTGCTACGCGATCGTCAGGATTGATTTGTAAAATATTCTGAAATACTTTTTGGGCGGCAACAAATTTTTGCTCGTAGTAAAAATTGAGGGCTTCTTGAAAAACCTCCGCAGTTTGCTGCTTAAGTACAATGCTTTCCTCTGTTTCTGTATCGTAAATTTCAAACACTGACACAGCAATTGTCTTTCCTTTCACCGTTACTCGATCGACAAATCTGTACTTATATTTTTCTGGATCGTCGAGGCGATCGATAATTGCACCGCTAACTAGAATGCCCGATCCGTAAACCTTAGTCAATCCTTCCAAACGAGACGCGAGATTCACCGCATCAGCAATCACCGTACTTTCCATCCGTTCTCGTTCGCCAATGGTACCCAACATCAAATTGCCCGCGTGCAAACCAACGCCGATCGCGATCGGAAACAATCCATTTTTTTCTCGCTGCTGGTTATAGAGATTTACTTCTTTCTGCATATCAATTGCTGCTCGCACACCATCAGATGGAGAGGTAGGAAACAGTGCCATGACTGCATCCCCAATGTATTTGTCAATAAACCCGTTGTTTTTCCTAATTGCAGGGCTAACCCTTCCCAAGTAAGTATTAATAAATGCAAAATTTTCATCCGGTGTCATATTTTCGGAAAGCGCAGTAAACGAGCGAATATCAGCAAACAGCACTGTCATATCTCTTTCCTGATGTTCGCCTAATTTTACTTCAATAATACTCGGCTTTTCCAGCAAGTTTAGAAAATCGTGCGGCACAAACCTGCCGTAGGCTGCATTCAGTTTTGCTAGGCGAATTTGCGTGTTAATTCTAGCCAACAATTCCTTTTTGATAAAAGGTTTAGTTACATAATCATTTGCTTCTAAGTTAAAAGCTTCTACCAAGTCGGTAGTTAGATTTTTGGCCGTCAGCATCAGAATCGGCATTTCTAAAGGCGAGTATTTTTTGCGGACTTCTCGACATACTTCATAACCCGTCATCTGCGGCATCATTACATCGAGTAAAATTAAGTCCGGCTTAAATCCTGATTCAATCAGATTTACAGCTTCTAAGCCGTTGCTCGCTTGAGTAATCTCGTAGTTTTCTACAGAAAGACTGTTGATGATGACATGAATATTAATCGGCTCATCATCAACTACCAAAATTTTTAATTTTTCACTTTCTAGAAAGTCGCTATTGTCTGATGCCTGAGAATTTATTATAGATGATTGGCGGGCTAATTCAGGAGTGATTAAAATGCGAGAGCCCTCGGTTAAATGCGGCTGTGTGCTGCTAAATTCCGGCTGACTCTCAGATACGGGCAAAATAAAGGTGAATTGGGAACCGACGCCTACAGTTGAAGATACCGAAATTTGACCTCCGTGCAATTCCACTAATTGCTTGGCAACAGTTAACCCTAAACCCGTGCCGCCATATTCTCTAGCAGTGGAACCGTCAGCTTGTTCAAAGGATTCAAAAATTCGCTCTAATTTATCTTCGGGGATGCCAATACCGGTGTCAGATACACTAATGGCTAATTGGGAATTAGGCAGTGATTGTGCGTTGCCCGTTACCAATTCTGCTGAAATTTCAACTCGGCCGCTTTCGGTAAATTTAATCGCATTGCCGATTAAGTTGTAAAGTATTTGCTGCAAGCGATTCTCGTCGGCTGCTATTGGCGGCAATTCAGGAGCGACTGAGTTAATCAACTGCAAGTTTTTTTTGCCTACTAATGGCTGAGACAAAGTGAGAATTACAGAGACTATTTCTCGAATACCGACGGACTTAATTTGCAGTTCTATCTTTTTGTGTTTTAGCTGAGAAAAGTCCAGAATATCGTTAATTAAAGAAGACAATCTTTTCCCCGAGGATGTAATCAAAGCTAAGTTGAAATTGGTTGATTCTGGCAGTTGTCCGGTAGCACCGTCTATTAAAGATTCTGCAATCCCAATAATGCCGTTGAGGGGAGTGCGGAGTTCGTGGGAAGTATTGGCTAAAAATTCGTCTTTCAGTTTGTCGAGTCGCTGCAATTCGGTATTTTTAGTTTCTAAGGCAGTAAAAGATGCTTGCAGTTGTGCTGCCATGCTGTTAAAAGCAGCGGCAAGTACGCCCAACTCGTCGGAGCGATCGAGCTTTACAGTTTTGTCAAATTGTCCTTCAGATAAAGCTATTGCTGCATTTTTTAATTTTATAAGAGGTTTGATAATCCAGCGAGAAGTGAGAAGTCCTAACACAGTTGCCATGCCCAAAGCTGCCAAGCATAGCAAAACAGTAGTTCGGTTGCCGGCATGAATTTGTTCCATAAAGTCGGCTTCGGGAACGACGACGACAATCAGCAAATCTAAACCCTTGCCGTCTTGGAATGGCAGGACTTTTAAAAATTTCTGCTGACCGTTTATCTCAACATTTATTTGCTGCGTTTTTGTAATTTGGTGCAAGTTTTGAAAGTAAGTTTCTAAATATTTAGCTGTAGTTTGCGTTACTGCATCGCTGCTTTCTGTAACTTTAAACAGTTCTTTTTTACCGTTTTGGCTGCGGAAAGGTTTTTCGGGTGTGGAAGTTGCCAGCAGCGTGCCGTTTCTTTCGATAATAAAAGTTTGACCAGATTTGCCTATTTTGAGGCTGTTTAAAAAGTGACCGATACTGTCGAGACGCAAAGCAGCAATTAATACTCCTTCTAGCTGTTTCTGGCTGTTGTAAACTGGTTGCAGCGCGCTGAGGATCAAGGTGGGTTCTAGGAAGGATATATAAACTGAACTCCAAGTTGGTTTGGCTTCTAGAGCCGCATAGGCGTAGGAAGGGTGCTGCCGGATGTCGAAGTTTTTAACGGAGGCGGCTACTGTGGTGCGATCGCCCGTCTCATTAGTATTGTAAGAATAAAAATCAAAATTTGTAGATGGGCCTGATGCGTTAATCAATAAAGTGCCGTTAGACATCTTTTCGCCAGTGCGATATTCTCCATCTTGATTAGCGATCGACGTAAAATTGATATAAGGATACAATTGTACTTGTCGCCACAGATACTTTTCCCAAGCTGACAAGTCTTTCATATTCACAAAACCCAGTTTCACCGCATCCAGCTTGCTTTGATTGATTTGGTGCGGAGTTTGCAGATAAGTTCTCAAATTTTGCTCGATGCGATTGCTCACCTCGCCCATCAACTGATCCGCAAGGTCATTCACTGCTCTTTGAGAGTTCCTAAATGATAAGTATCCTACAATACCGACCGCTGCAAATACTTGCAAGACAAACGGAACTATGAGTACGGTTTGCAGCGTTGCTTTTCTTGAAAGTTTTGCCACTAAGTGCTTGAGAGAAAGAGTGGACATAACATTAATTTAGGTTGAAAAACCCAGTTAAAACTTGGAGCGAATGCTTAGCGCTGGTAAGTATTATAAACCATTTTGTACTTAAACACAACTTACACAAGGAAGACGTGATCTCGGTTCTACAATCTTTCATCTTATACCAAATTATTAAAAGTCAAAGCGAACCGTAGAGACACGGCATTTCCGTGTGCTACTCCCCGCGCCGGACAAGGCATTGCCCTGTCCCTACCGATGTTCACATACAATATATCTGTATCACTACTTTTCATCCAAAGCTTCTATCCCCTACTATCCTTGTGGCACTCCAGACGTTCCATTCTTTAGAGAGCGCTGAGAGTAAATTGCTGCTAACTTATCTTGAGGCTTTCTTTCGCCAATCTTATTGAATAATTTTTGCGCTTCAGTAAAATTTTGCTCAAAATAAAGCTCCAGACCTTTTTGAAATTCTGCAGCAGTTGCCTGTTTTAGTTGAATGCTTTGTTCTGTTTCTGCATCATACAGCCAATTCCAGGTTTATGAATTATACCGCGCTCTCACGGGGTTTATTTACAGTTCTCGCATCTTAACTGATTCTGTTGCTCGAAACCCGGTTTATCCGTACTAAATATACATAAAATATGCTGTAAAATATTGAACAAGTAGGTTTTGCCGACGGAAAATATTGCAGATTTTTTTGACAAAAGTTATATTATGTGCGCTTACTTCCGGCTGTAAAAAACGGTTGAATTAAGAATAAAATATTGGCTCGCTGTCCATGAAATTAGCCACAAAATTAAGCTATATTATAGCTGATTTCAGGAAAGTGAGATTTGCTATGGCTGACTCTATTGCTCGTCGCTTGGAACAATACACGGTAAAACGATCGCACGAAGTTTTAATCGTCAAAGCCGAAATTGACGGCGAATTCGATGAAATTGCTATTTTTAAAGGCTTTTCTAGCTCCCTGACGCGATCGACCGCGAGCGATCCAGAGGTTCCTGTTTTGCCGGAGGAAGCAAAAATTGTCAGTGTCGATCGCGTGGAGAGCCCCTACAATCCAAATAACCCCCGCTATCTTCAGCAGGGGTTATCTTGGGAAACAATGCAATCTCTATTGTCCGAGGCGGGAGTTTAGCAAAACATTAGGGACACAACGCGAGAAAAACAGTAGGGACACAACAATGTTGTGTCCCTACTACAAAAGCACTATGCCCTTACCCTTAGAGCTAGAGCGTGCCGCCGGCAGCTTGGAAACGAGCTCTCGCGCGTTTGATTGCTTGCTTGGCTTGAATTTGCTCTTGCAAAGTGCCGCTAGTAGCCTTTTCCAAACGAGCTTCTGCTTCGGTGTAAGCAGTACGAGCAGCTTCTTTATCAATGGTTTCGCCTTTTTCAGCGCCGTTGACAAGAATAGTAACTTTGTTTTCTTGGATTTCTGCAAAGCCACCCATCAGAGCAATAGACACCCATTCCTTGCCGGGACGGACGCGCATCACTCCGGTATCCAAAGCTGTCAACATGGGAGCGTGACCGCTCAAGATACCCAGTTGGCCTGTGGTGCTCGGCAGAATTACTTCTTCAGCATTAGAATCCCAAACTGTTTTGTCTGGGGCCACTACGCGCACAGTTAATGTCATAAATTGTCAGTTGTCGGTTGTCAGTTGTCAGTTGTCAGTTGTCAGTTGTCAGTTGTCAGTTATCAGTTGTCAGTTGTCAGTTGTCAGTTGTCAGTTGTTACCAATAACTAATAACTAATAACAAATAACTAATAACTACTGACTCATGACTCCTGACTACTGACTACTGACTCATGACTAAAATTACTTGGCGTCAGCTTTCATTTTTTCAGCTTTGGCGATCGCCTCGTTGATATCGCCCACCAAATAGAAAGCTTGTTCCGGTAATTCATCAAGTTCGCCAGCCAAAATCATCTGGAAGCCCTTAATGGTATCTGCCAGCTTGACGTACTTGCCGGGGGAACCGGTGAACACTTCAGCCACAAAGAACGGTTGAGACAAGAAGCGTTCAATTTTGCGAGCGCGAGAAACCGTCAAGCGGTCATCTTCCGACAGCTCGTCCAAGCCCAAAATTGCAATAATGTCTTGCAATTCCTTATAGCGTTGCAGAGTAGACTGCACCTGACGAGCAACACCATAGTGCTCTTCGCCGACAACGCTAACTTGCAACATCGTAGACGTAGAATCCAGTGGGTCAACCGCAGGATAAATCCCCTTCGCAGCCAAACCGCGAGACAACACAGTTGTAGCGTCCAAGTGAGCAAAAGTCGTAGCCGGTGCGGGGTCAGTCAAGTCATCCGCAGGTACGTACACAGCTTGAACCGAAGTAATCGAACCTTCGGTAGTCGAAGTAATCCGTTCTTGCAAGTCGCCCATGTCTGTACCGAGAGTCGGCTGATATCCCACAGCCGAAGGCATCCGACCCAACAGAGCCGATACCTCAGAGCCCGCTTGCACAAACCGGAAGATATTGTCAATGAACAGCAGCACGTCTTGCTTGCTGACATCACGGAAGTATTCGGCCATCGCCAGAGCCGACAGGCCCACGCGCATCCGAGCACCAGGCGGTTCGTTCATTTGACCGTAAACCAGAGCAATTTTTGATTTGCTGCGGTCTTCTTCGTTAATAACCCCCGACTCGATCATTTCTTTGTAGAGGTCATTACCTTCGCGGGTGCGCTCGCCCACACCACCGAACACGGACACGCCGCCGTGAGCCTTGGCGATGTTGTTCACGAGTTCCATCA
The DNA here is from genome assembly GCF_036705105.1 of Microcoleus sp. B9-D4. Lineage (NCBI taxonomy): Bacteria > Bacillati > Cyanobacteriota > Cyanophyceae > Oscillatoriales > Microcoleaceae > Microcoleus > Microcoleus sp. B9-D4. The sequence continues at coordinate 9,735 of NZ_JAUBTS010000096.1, read as the reverse complement.
TAATCACGGTTTTGCCGACGCCTGCGCCGCCGAACAAACCGATTTTGCCGCCGCGACGGTAGGGGGCGAGCAGGTCAATCACCTTGATCCCAGTTTCAAACACCGAAGGCTTGGTTTCCAGTTCGGTGAAAGCCGGCGGGTTGCGGTGGATGGGCATACTTTCGGAAGTATTGACCGGGCCGAGGTTGTCTACGGGTTGGCCGATGACGTTAAAAATCCGGCCGAGAGTTGGGATGCCGACGGGAACTTGGATCGATTCGCCGGTATCTACTACTTCCATGCCACGCACCAAGCCGTCGGTGGTACTCATGGAAACGGCGCGCACTTGGCTGTCTCCGAGCAATTGTTGAACTTCGCAGGTAACAGCAATGTCTTGACCTGCTTCGTTTTTGCCGGAAATCGTGAGAGCGTTATAGATTTGGGGCAGTTTGCCGCCTGGGAATTTTACGTCTACAACCGGCCCAATGATTTGGGTGATGTAGCCTACGTTCGTTTTTGTTGCGGTGGATACCATGAATAGTGCCTTTGTTAGGATGCTATTTTTCCCGTTATGGAAAAAGTCTTAACATTTAGAAATGCTATTCCTCAGATTACCACTGAACAGACGCACTATTTAGATTTGTATGGGGCTGGTTAAGAGTCATTTTTATGGTTACTGCCCTCGCTTTTTTTTCCTGCGAGCTGCTGCCAAAGCCCCGATCCCCAGGATAGTCCCGAATAGTGTGACTGGTTCGGGGACTGGTTCGGGGACTAACTCAGCCGACACGGTGAAGTCTTGGAAGTCTTGGTCGTTTCCTCCGGCATCGTCGAAGGAGATTTGTATGCCCTGAGCCAGTTGGCCTATTGTGACGGATGAAAATTGCTCTGGGCCTTTACCGCCGTTGATGTTGGTAAATGAGCCGTTGGAGTTGTAGTCGAGCATAAAGTTACCAAACACGGCTTGCTGACATCCCGCCACCAGACATTCCTCTCTTCGGAACTGGCTGCCGGCGGCCCACCATTGGGGGCTGTTCATGAAGGTACTCGACGAGACGTATTGCTCGAAAGGTCTGCCGCTACCCGTGTCACTCCACAGCAGCAGGGCATAAATTTGATCCTTCAAAAATTTGACGGTTTGGGTGATGGAGCCGTTTTCGGAGGTGACTGCGTTGCCGAAGGTTCCCTGCCAGTCAGCGGCGCTGCCGTTATCTGAGGGTTGAGTCTCGTAAAACAGTCTGGCGATGTTGCTGTAGCCAGTGTTTCCTGAGTCAGCTTGGGCTACCCACAAGCTCGACTGGTAACCGCCGTGAGATTCCTCGAAGGTAAAGTTTATATTGGTATCTCGCTCGAACTGGATGCCGTCCGTGCCAAACATGAAAGCTTGGACGGGCGTGCAGATGCTGAGCAACATTGTGGTTGCCAAGCTGGCGACTGTAAAAGATGTTTTTTTGACTAGCGTTAAGGTAGTCATAACCCTGATTCCTCCTGTATTGTTAGGTAGTAAGGCCGAAAATGCCCTAAATGCCATGTTGCCGTGACGCGAATAGACGATCGCGAGCCTGCGATATTTAGGACGATCGTCAAACCTAAAGAAGAGGCTCCACACCAGTGAATATACAGACAGATCTCACTTAAGGGTGTTTTGGAGTAAATGAGTGCTTCTTCTAAGAGTTTTCACTGACACCAGATTGACACAGTTTAATCTGTAACAGCAAGATTTTCATCCTGCCTAGACTTCCAACCTACTATATTTACTTCGTTTTAGTAACTGTCTAAAGTTGAGTGCAAGACTTGCAAATATTGGCTTTCATCAAAAATACATAAAATTTTTACTCTAGCTTTATGAAGTTTTGGTAAAGTTCATCCATAAAATATAAAGTTTTTGAGAGAAAGTCGGCTGTTCGGTTCGTTGCTCCTGAAAGCGGGCTGCAAGCTGCTCGGCCGATGGAGAAAGAAGCGGGGACGACCGCGAGTAGGGATTTGAGCGAGTTTTTTGCCACTCTAAGCAAGCTGTATAACAGGCGATCGGTACTTACGTACTTTTGACTAAAATTCAGAGTTTTTTAAACCCTTAAACCTCGCGTTCGTTGCCCTATTTTCACCAACAGTCCCGGACGCTTTAACCCGGTTTTTTAAGGTAATTGGGTCAGGGAAGCAGTGCAAGTCAAAAAAAGAATCCAAGTTTCATTTCCGGCGCCTGATTCCTAGTAAAAAAAACTGCTTTTACGTAAATCATAGTAATTAAAAACATACATTTCCTTTTTTAGTCCTAATTACTCGATCACCCAAAATAGGCGGCTCCTATTGACATGAGGAATTTTTAGGAGTAAAAAGAGGAGAAATAAATACGATCGCACTTTAAGCACAATCTTTAAACACAATGACACCCAACAAACTACATTTGCTCGGATGGTTATTCATTGTTAGCTGGCTGAGTGCAGCGGCGGGTTCGGCCAACGCGCAACCCATCGCCCCCGCAGCGGACGGCACTAACACAGTTGTTACTCCCAGCGGCAACCGCTATGACATTTCCGGGGGGTCTTTCAGCGGAGATGGGGCTAATCTTTTTCACAGTTTTACTCAGTTTGGCCTCAGCGAGGCTCAAACGGCTAACTTTCTGACTAATCCCAATATTCAAAATATTTTGGGAAGGATTACTGGGGGTAATCCTTCTTTAATAAATGGCTTAATTCAAGTTACGGGCGGGAATTCCAATTTATTTTTGATGAATCCTGCTGGCATAATTTTCGGGCCGAATGCCAGTCTCAACGTGCCGGGATCTTTTAATGCTACTACGGCGACAGGGATTGGTTTTGGTAATAATCAGTGGTTTAGTGCGATCGGCAATAACAATTGGGCAACATTAATCGGGGTACCGAATAGTTTTGCGTTTACCAATTTGCAAGGGGGAAGCATAATTAATGCAGGCAATCTGACGGTGACACCCGGCCAAAGTTTAAGTTTGATCGGCGGTACGGTTGTCAATACGGGTCAGGTAACTGCGCCTAGCGGCAATATTCTGATCAGCGCCGTACCGGGTAACAATTTGGTGCGGATTAGTCAAGCTGGAAATTTATTGAGTTTGGATATTCAGCCGACAGCAAATCAAAGTTCGCTGCCAAACAATTGGACGCAACCAGTGTTATCTTTGCCGGAGTTACTGACTGGAAAAGGTGTGGCACAGGCGACGGGTTTGACGGTAAATCCCAATGGTGAAGTTGTGTTGACGGGGAATGTTGCTGTGCCGGTAACGGCGGGAACTGCGATCGCATCCGGCAGTCTCAATGTCTCTGGCAACACTGGCGGTACTGTAAATATTTTAGGCGACAAAGTAGGAGTTATTGCAGGCAATATCGATGCTTCTGGGATTAACGGTGGCGGTACTGTACTGATTGGCGGAGATTATCAGGGTTTGGGGACTGTGCCCAATGCTTCGCGGACTTTTGTTAGCAGCGATTCCACAATTAATGCTGATGCTGTTAGTAATGGGAATGGCGGGCGAGTCATAGTTTGGGCGGATGAAACTACTCGCTTTAATGGCAATATTACTGCCAGAGGTGGCTTGTTTTCTGGGAATGGCGGCTTTGTGGAAGTGTCGGGAAAGCAATCGCTGGATTTTCAAGGATTAGTTGATTTGCGATCGACCTTTGGGATTGCTGGAACTTTATTGTTAGATCCTACTGATATTACTATTAGTACAGGTGCAGACACTGTAGGCGACAGTTTCTCAGCGGGAGCCTTTACGCCCTCTGGCGGTACTTCTACAATTAATAATACGACGCTGGAAACACAGCTTGCTTCGGCAAATGTGACTATTTCCACTGCGTCGGCTTCTCCGAATCAAGGTAATATTACTGTCAGTGCTCCGATCGCTTGGAATAATAATAATTCCCTGACTCTGAAAGCGAATAATAATATTAATATTAATAATACCAATATCACTACTCAGGGAGGCAATATTACTCTGAATGCTGATAGTGATAATCTCAACGGTGGTGCTGTCAGTATCGTGGGTTCGACGATCGATACTAATGGTGGTAATTTCCTGAGTAATGGTCAGGGGAATTTGGGGTTGGGGCCGGGAATCGAGTTCAAGAACAGCACACTTAATGCCGGGGGTGGAAACATTGACCTCAATGGTATTGGAGGAAAGGCGACAGCAAACAATCATGGTGTTTTGCTTTCGGGTGCTAGCACACTACAAACTATTGGCAGCGGGAATATTACTCTCAATGGTACGAGCGGAGCCAGCGCATTCACCCCCAATGAAGGTATTGTTGTTACAGGTAAATCTCAGGTGACTTCAACCGATGGAAATATCACCCTGACGGGGAAGGGTAACGGAACTGGAAGCGACAACAACGGGATTAACATTAATACCACCAGCACAGTGGAATCGATCGGAACAGGAAGTATTACTTTCAACGGTACTGGGGGGAACGGGACATTTAATAATCGAGGGATATCTATTGACAGCAGTACAGTAAGGGCTGGGGGAAATATAAACCTGACTGGTAAGGGTGGTGGAACTTTAACCAACAACACTGGCGTTAGAATATTCAACTCTACAGTGGACTCAACGGTGGGGAATGGGACTGTCACAATTACCGGGACGGGAGGAAATGGGACGGATGGCAATCAAGGGATAACTATTGATAATCCCAGCACGGTAAAATCGCAGGATGGAGATATCACCCTGACTGGAACAGGGCAGGGGATCGCGGGCAACAACAGGGGCATTGTGGTGGAAGGGCTGGTGGAATCCCTAGGCACCGGGAATATTACTGTGACGGGTGTTGGTGGCAATGGGACTGATAACAATCACGGGATACAACTTGTGGGTGTGGGCGGCAGAGTGAAAGCTTCCTCTGGAAATGTCAGTCTGACTGGTACTGGTGGTGGGACAGGAATCAACAACTATGGCGTTTTTCTGGATGGTGGTTCTGCACTAGAAGCGACGGCGGGAAATGTTGCTTTGACTGGTACGGGGGCGAACAGTGCCGATGCAATTGTCATTAACAATAGCTCCATTAACCCGACTGCGGGCAGCGGGAAGAATGTAACTTTGACTGGCGATGAAATTCAACTGTTAGGTTTTCCTACTGAAGTCAAGGGGACGAAAACTATTACTTTGCAGCCGCTGACGCCGGATAAAGCTATTACGATCGGCGGCGGTACAGATCAAGTCGATCGCTTGAATCTGGATCAAGCGGAACTTAACAAGTTAAAAGGGTTTTCCCAAATGGTGATTGGGCGCACGGATGGGACGGGGGATCTCGCAATTGACCCCGCTGGTGTTACTTTTAATTTCCCCGTCACAATGCAAGCTGGCACAATTGCAGTCGATGGAAACATTACAGGTGCAAACAACGCTTCAATTACTTTTAATGCTCCAACGACTAACTTAAATGCAAATATTGTCACCAACGAACAGAATATTACCTTTGGTGAGCAAGTCTCTCTCGGTACGGGTTCTAATGTCATTCTCGATACTGGGTTAACGAATGCAGGCGACATTACTTTTGGGGGAACGGTTGAGGGCGATGGCAACCTAGTTTTGACTACGGGAACAGGCGTTATTAATGTCAACGGGCCTATTGGAAATCCAGTACCTTTACGTTCCCTGACAACAATCAATTCTTTCGATGTTAAGAGTCCGATCGATTTTTCGCTTGAAACTACAGGCGATATTACCGTTGGTAGTATGAGAAATCCCGGACGGGCGATCGCCCTTACCAGCACTAAGGGCAATATTGATACGACAGCAGGGGCAATTGATACCACATCCACTACCGGAAATGGTGGCCCGATCGCACTCAGTGCTAACAATAGGATTGACGCTAGCAATCTTAACTCTAGTTCCACTGCTGGTGCTGGCGGAAAAATCGATCTCACTAGCACAACTGGCGATATTCTTGCAGCCCCAGGAGTAGTTTGGAATTCTCGTTCTACTTCTGGTAGCGCCGGAGATATTGCGATCGCAACTCCCAATCAAGTTGGGATACAAGGCATTGATGCTAATGGATTGCCCGGTACTGGAAATATTACCATTAGCGGCAATGAGATTGGCTTTTTGGGAGGCCCAGATTCCGTGAAGAGTAAAGGTACTTTGTCAATTCAGCCTTTGCCAACTTTCGGAATCCGCTTCCAGGCTGAACCTGTTGACGATGATCCACAGGCGATCGATTTAGGAACGCCCTTTTTATCGGCATTGGCTAATGGATTTAGTGAAATTGTTTTGGGAACTAATAGTACCACAGGCAATATCACTGTAGACAACTTGCCAATAGTTTTTAAAGATCCTGTGACTTTCAATACTCAAGGCACTATTTCTGTAAATCCCGATAGCTCGATTTTGGGAACTGATAATGCTTCAATTACTCTCAATGCTACAACTAATAACCTGAACGGCAATCTTACCACCCAATCTCAAGATATCACAATTAACGGCAATACCTTAGTTGGAGATAGCGTCTTAGTCAGCAATGGCATTTCAGCAGGTGGCAATATTCTATTTAACAATAATATTGATGGCAGTGGCAATCTCACTTTAGAAACAGGTACTGGAAAAATTGAGGTTAAAGGTTTAATCGGCGATGCGACAGTATTAGGAAATCTCACCGTCAACAGTGCTGGTTCAACTACATTTAATGCTGTCAACGCTACCAGTTTCACCACCAATGCTGGCGGTACAACCGAACTTAAGGGCGATGTCACTACAACTGGCACTCAAACTTATGGAGATGCTGTTACAATTGCCAACAATCCAATTCTCGAAGGCCGCGAAATTACTTTCAATAATACTGTTGACGGCAGCAGCGAGTTGACGGCGAATGCGGTTAGCGGTAATGTTACCTTCAATGGTGCAGTTGGAAATCCCACAAATGCGATCGGCAATTTAACAACTAACTCTACAGGCACAACCGCATTTAATCAAACAGTCAATGCCGCGAGTTTGACTACAGATGCTGGCGGCATAACTCAAGTGAAGGGAAATGTTACTACAACTGGCAGTCAAACTTATGGAGATGCAGTTACAATTGCCAACAATCCCATTCTCGCAGGCAGCGAAATTACTTTCAATAATACTGTTGACGGCACCAGCGATTTGACTGTGAATGGGGGTACGGGTAATGTTACCTTCAATGGTGCAGTTGGTGATGCAAGTGCGATCGGCAATTTAACAGCTAACTCTACAGGCACAACCGCATTTAATCAAACAGTCAATGCCGCGAGTTTGACTACAGATGCTGGCGGCACCACTCAACTGAAGGGAAATGTTACTACAACTGGCGCTCAAACTTATGGAGATGCAGTTACAATTTCCAAGAATCCGATTCTTTCAGGTGACAGCATTACTTTCAATAATACTGTTGATGGTACCAGCGATTTGACGGTGAAGACGGCTAGCGGTAATCTTATCTTCAAAAGTGCGATCGGCAAAACAACTCCTCTCACAAGTTTAACTGCCAACAGCAAAATATCTTTAGGCGGCAATGTCACTACAACAGGCACTCAAACTTATGCAGATGCTGTGACTGTTGCCCCAAAATCGGTGTTTTCAGGCAGCGACATTACTTTCAACAAGACAATTGACGTGGCTGGCAATCTCGGTATTGCTGCGGACAATGTTAATCTCAAAGGAACTGTAACAACCACCAATGACGGCACGCTCACAATTACCAATAAGGTGAATCTCAATATTGAGAAAAACCTGAACTTAGACGGTGCATTTATTCAAAATGGCGGGGGAAATGTCGCGGTTGGCGGAAATATCGCCACAACTAATGATAACATTAGTTTTAGCAATCCAGTGACATTAAAAGCTCCTGTAACTTTTACTCTGGGAGATGCAAGTATTGCTTTCGGTTCTACTTTATCTGCGGGTAGTAATCCGCTGAATTTAACAGCAGGTGAAATAGATTTTTCTGGGAATGTTTCTGGTACTGGTGCGTTAACGCTGCAACCCGCAACAGCCGGACAAAATATTGCTGTTGGCGGAAGTGATAACAATACTAGCGCTTTAGATTTGACTGCATCGGAACTTAATTTGATTCAAAATGGATTTAGCTCGATCGCGATCGGGCGATCCGATAGCAGTGCCAATGTTAGTATTTCCAATAATATCACATTTGTAGACCCAGTAAATATTAAAACTGGCACTGGTACGATCGCACTTGATGGCACTATTACCGGAAATGACAACAGCAGCATTGCTCTCAAGGCTTCCACTATTAATTTGAATTCTGGCATCAATACCAATAAAAACCCGATCGCTCTCAACGGCACTGTCACACTCGGCAACGATATTAATCTCAGTACCAGCGGCGGAGATATTAAGATAACTGGTGCCATAGACGGTAATCATTTGTTGAACTTAGATGCCGCGACAGGCAATGTGTTGGTGCAAGGAAATATCGGAGAAACAACGCCATTATCTGTTGTGAATGTTACAGCCTCAAATGCAGAATTTAGGGGAAACGTTAACAGCAATTCTGGTTTTAATGTTACAGGCTTAAATACTAAATTAGGCGGGAATATTACGACTAATAATGGCAACATCAATATTAGCAATGCTTTAGTTTTGACAAAGGATGCGGTATTTAGTACCGCCGGGGGAAATATTGCTTTGGGTGCGATCGACAGTGACAGCATTAATGCCCGCAACTTAACTCTAGCCTCCGGTAGCGGCAGCATCACTTTCAACGGTTCAGTGGGGGCCACCAGCAAGTTAGGAAATCTTGCGATCGAAAATGCTGGCAATGTGACAGGAAACTCGACAATTAACGCGCAACAATTGACAGCACTAAACACGGAAAAAGTCAATTTATCGGGAGATGTCAGCGCCGGCAAAGTCGATATTACTGCCAAGGGCGATATAAGCGTTAAAAATATTACTGCTAATGGCGGAGAAATTTTATTTACAAGCGGTAACAATTTTACCGCAGGCAATTTGAATACATCGGGAAACAGTGGCGGTAACATAACTGTTAAGGCGATAACTTCAATTACCACCGGACAAATTAACTCTAGCGCTATAGTCGGAAAGGGCGGCAATGTGTTCTTAGATCCGATCGGCGATATTCAAGTAGAGTTTATCAATGCCCAAGGCGGTACAGGCGGCACCGGCGGGGATGTCACCGCAATAACAGGCAATTTTTTCCGCGCTACGGGTACTTTTTCCACCCAACTTTCGCCGACGGGATTTGCTAGCATTTCTACTGCTGGCGGCACAGGTGGCGGAAATATCGCAATTACACACGCTGGGGGAGATGGAGGGACGCCGATTCAACCGTTTGTGGTGGGGGATGCTGCTAGCAACGGTACGGCGGGTGCAATTACAACGGGACAATCTACCATTACATCGCAGTCGTTTCCGCGTTCTAGTAGTGTTGGTAATATTGTATTTTCCACTGATGACGCGATCGACCCGCCACCAACGCCAACTCCCACTCCGGTAGTAACTCCAACTCCCACTCCGAGTGAAACTCCCACTCCGGTAGTAACTCCAACTCCCACTCCGAGTGAAACTCCCACTCCGGTAGTAACTCCCACTCCCACTCCGAGTGAAACTCCCACTCCGGTAGTAACTCCCACTCCCACTCCGAGTGAAACTCCCACTCCGGTAGTAACTCCCACTCCCACTCCGAGTGAAACTCCCACTCCGGTAGTAACTCCCACTCCCACTCCGAGTGAAACTCCCACTCCGGTAGTAACTCCCACTCCCACTCCGAGTGAAACTCCCACTCCGGTAGT
>NZ_JAUBTS010000095.1:0-17315 GCF_036705105.1 Microcoleus sp. B9-D4 | reverse complement strand
GTGAATTTTCTTGTGGAACAGGCCGAAAAGCCTGTTCCTAAACAGCTTATTGACAATAGTGCAACATCTCAGGTTAACCTCACATCTGGCACTATTATCAAGAACAGGCAAGATGCCTGTTCTACAAAGAGTGAATTTTCTTGTGGAACAGGCCGAAAAGCCTGTTCCTAAACAGCTTATTGACAATAGTGCAACATCTCAGGTTAAACCAATTTGCAGTGTCGGTAGAGACGCGGGCCGAGGCTGGCTGAGTCCCTAATAATATCGTGCCATTAATCCGAGAGCGCCGTCCCCCTGGCTGGGGAAAAAGTTCACCATCCCGCGTTTTCATGGGTTAGGGGAGTTCTGGCGCACAAACCTTAAATTTTTTTATCCTGACGGACTTCCCCACGATCGGTTATTTCCAGTAGCATTTTTACGGACTGTCCAATTTAAGATTATCCTCTTAAGTGGATTAACTTGATATCAACATAAAATCTCAAATTAACTGTACAAGGTGTGAAGGAGAGAATGACGTGACAAAATTGAAACTGCTGTGGAGGCGGCGAAAAACTTTAATACTTGCTTTTATGGCAGCAACAGGAAGTTTTTTGCTGGGTGTGACATGGCCGATTAACTTGCGGGCAAATCAGCCCTTGGAACCGATTCAGGCGCAAGTCTTGGCCGTATCCCAGTCGCAAGAACAACAGCCGATGTCCAATATTAATAAGTTCTCCGAGGCGATCGCCCGTCGAGTAGAATTTTCCCAAAATGCTCTAGCCCAAGTGCAGGCAATCCGATTTCAATCAGCCGTACCGGATCAGTTTCAAGGTACAACCATGAGTCACGCGAAACTCGACTCCCAGCACAAGGCGATCGCCCTGACATTTGACGACGGCCCCTGGCCGAAAACAACTACACAAATCCTAGATATTCTCAAGGAAAATAATATTAAGGCTACATTCTTCTGGGTAGGAAGATACCTGCACAATTCTCCCGAAATTGGCAAACAGGTCGCAGCAGCGGGTCACGCGATCGGCAATCACACTTGGAACCACCAATACCTTCAGTATAACGAAGACGGTGCCGCTCGCGAGATCGATCGCACTTCATCCTTAATTGAGGAGTTAACCGGCATCCAAACATCGATGTTCCGCCCGCCAGGAGGCATTTTAAACAATGGATTGGCAGCTTACGCTCAAAAGAAAAATTATGCAGTTGTGATGTGGTCTGCTGATTCTTTTGATTGGCGCACCCTTACGGAATCTTTGATAGACAACGTGATGAGGCAGGCAAATTCCGGCGGCATTGTGTTGATGCACGACGGCGGCGGAAATCGAGCGAGAACTGTAAAAGCTTTACCTGATATTATTGCTCGATTGAGAAAAGAAGGGTACAGTTTCGTAACAGTTCCCGAGTTATTGCAGATGCAAGAACAAGACTTACAACAACAGGAAACGGCACAAAAATAACAATTTGGAAAAGTGGGATTTTACACCATTTTTCCATTTTTTTGTAGGTCGTTAGATTAATTTTTCATAACTCTAGCCGAACGAAGAAGGAAGAAGTAGCAACTGCGCCAGATTCCGGGGGACGTTATTGACTGCTGAAATCATTGCTTTAATTGCATTTCCCTTCTTCCTTCTTCCCTCTTTCTTCTTCCCTCTTCCTTCTTCCCTCTTCAAGTACACAAATTAATCGAAAATCGCTAGGCTATAACAGAGCATCAGTTCGATCGCCAGTCGATCGCGTACCAGCCATGACCCAAAGTCTTAATGCGACAGGGTTGCCCCCCGCCTTCCCGGATCACACGCAACTCCCCGAATCCGACGGCACGTTTGTGAAAAACTTTCAAGAACATCCCCAGAGTATTCTGCTCACCGACTCCCTAGAAAGCACACTGCAAACGCTTCACCCCGACGGACAATATGCGATCGGGCAAGATTGTGGCATTTACTGGCGCGAAACCGACCCACCAGAACGCGGAGCCGAAGCCCCTGACTGGTTCTACGTGCCGAACGTTCCGCCTTTGTTAGACGGCGAAATTCGTCGCTCTTACGTGATTTGGCGCGAGTATATGGTGCCAATAATTGCGATCAAATTGGCGAGTGGGGATGGTTCCGAAGAACGAGACAACACGCCTTTATCTCGTTTGCCAGAAGGTACTAATCAGAAACCAGGGAAGTTTTGGGTATACGAACAGATTATCCGCATTCCCTACTACGCCATCTATACAATCAAAACCAGCCAACTGGAAGTCTACAACTGTGTAAACGCCCGTTATTGTCGATTGGAACCCAACGATCGCGGACATTACCTGATCGAGCGCATGGGAGTAGAGTTAGGCGTATGGGAAGGCAGCTATCAAAATCAGACACAGCGTTGGTTGCGCTGGTGGGATAATCAGGGGAATTTGTTGCTGACGGGGAGCGAGCAAGCTCGACTCGAACGCCTCCACACCGAACAGGAACGCCAGCGGGCCGATCGCGTGGAGCAAACACAACGAGATGCTATCCCCCAACTACTGGCAATGGGTTTAACCGTCGAACAAGTTGCCCAGGCGCTTTCTCTGTCGGTGGAAGAGGTACAGCGTTTGGGATAAAGGGCGATCGAGCTGACCATTTCCTAGCAAGGAATTTGGTCTTTTTCGATACCTTAATTTTAGCCATATTACCAATTTAGGCTTGAATCTAACGGCAAATCCTGCAACTGAGAATTCACCCAATTAGCCGCCGCCAAACCCGATCGCAAAGCCCCCTCTATTTGACCTTCCCCGCACAAATCCCCCGCACAAACCAACGGCAAAGTCCCCTCCGCAGGCAAACAAGAAACAGGCAAAGGATTTCGACAAAAAGCATAGCGCCAGCGGTGAACCTGCAACCATTCCGGCTCTTTGAGCCAAGAAATTAAATATTCAGAAGTGCGAGCGAGCAATTCTTGACCGACTGTTGGCAAATCGGCGGATTCTAGATGGCGATCGGCAAAATTTGCGCTGCTGTGAACCACAAACACTGGCTGCAGCGGATCGAGCCGTTTGCTGCTATCTAAACCAACCCAAGCTAAATCAGAATTATCGGGAAAAGAAACAGATTTCCACTGCGGATTTAGATTACTTAAATCTTGCTGTTTTGCTGCAGGATAGCCAGCCATAACCGTAATGCAAGGCTCGTACTCCACAGAACGCAATTTGTCAATGAAATCAGATTTCAAACCGATTTCCGCATCCAAAAACATTAAAGCTTGAGGTGCAGGAATTGCCACAACCACAGCCTTAGCAATCAATTCTTGAGGTATCTCTAAATTGCTGTCAGTGACTTCTAGGGAAAGACGCCACCTTTGGTTATCTGTAGTAGAAATAGCTTGTACGCGGCGGCCAAACCAAATCTCTAAATCCTGGGCCAGATACTTACCGACAGCATTCATACCCGCAGGTGCGACATAACAACAGCGAGGAATAGCAGAAAGTTTTCCCTGTCTGAATTCGCAGACAGTATCAGTCCAGAGTTTGAGGATGTGGCGATCAACCAAAACCTCAATTAACCCCTGCACCGCATCCCCCTGCGGTTCCAGATACCGCGCCCCGTGATCTGCCCTCGTACCATGTACGCGGCGGGTAGCAACACGTCCCCCCGCCCCGCGAGATTTCTCAACAACAGCCACAGAATAACCAGCTTGACGCAACCGTTGAGCGCAACTCAGCCCCGCCATACCCGCACCAATCACCGCAACATCGAACATAATTGGACTTTCAGATACATTACTTACCGGACTTTTTCTAGGAAATAAGCCTTAAGATGATTTCTTAACTTGCAGTTAATTTGCGATAGCAACGAGCGGTGATTAAATGAGGGTGAAAAACCTCGATAAAATTCGACTGAAGTTTAGTAAAAAATGTGTTCATCTCTTGCTTATCTTCTAAATGAAAAGGAAATTCTTGATTAAAACCTTTAAAGAAATACCAGTTAAGGATAATCTTCCCTGACGGAGCCAGCATTTGGTGAAAATCCATCAGTTGCTGACTGGGATTGACTAAATGTTCCATCACATCTAAACAAACAATCGTATCGAAAATCTCTGTGGGAGATACTTCCAGACTACAATAAATTTTCTCACTCAATCCTAATTTAGCAGCTCGGCTTTGAACAAAATTGCAATTTATGGGGTTAAGATCGCAATAGACTACTTGTTCTACTTGAGGACAAAGAGCTGCTGCAATAGCATGAGTGCCAATACCGCCGCCAAAATCTAAAACTCGACCGGCAGCCATATCTGATATTAATGTTAAAGTGCCTCCTATGTAATCCTGATTGGACATATGCCAAGCTCCGAGGTCAAATAGGTAAGCTTGTCCGACTCGATCGCGATAAAACTCGCTAGCTTTTTCCCAATCAAAATCCCGATGTCCTATTTCTTTTAGGGATTGTTGACCGAGGGCTAGCTCTTGTTCAATTGTTTCTAAATCTAAATTTAAAAAATCCTGTAGATGCTGCTTGAGATTGAAAGTATCTTGCCAATATCCCTGCAAAAAAGACGGTGCGACAGAAGAAGACATCATTTACTTTGTTCTAAAAAAACCAAACTCATTATAGGATTAACTGACATTTTTGAACAGAACTACACTAAATTATTTTTCTTTTGTTTATAGCGAATAAAATAGTGGGCGTTCAGGGCGACGGTTTGACTCCTCAAGCTGCGGGGTTGCAGACGTACCGAGGGGTTCCGGGTTGGCTGTTGGGCATCTAAATTGTATTTTTAGGATCGGCGGGACACCAAACTTGACTGTAAAATTGAGATGCGCGTCCGCCGATCGATGTAGCTGCTGAGGTTATAGCTTCTAGCAGTCGGATCTTCTGTGCAAATCCTGCCGATCGTCCTGCGCCCGGTAGTAGAATAAGGGACAGCACGAATCCATGATTAAGACAAGATAAAAAAAGCCACTGTAGGTAAATACTAAATCCCACTGGTTGTCAATCAGCAGCCATCTAAAATCTAAAATCTAAAATCTAAAATCGAATACGGGAGGGCAAAATTTTGGACGAACTCAGAGCAGCACTCGAATTGACAACAGAAGAAGAATTGCAGCAACTAACAGAACTTCTGTTCAGCCGCAAGTTTAACCCTTTAGATTACGTGCAAACCCCCGCACCGATAGATGTACAAAGTCGCGATCGCGAAGCATGGCTCGACGCCGTAGAACAGCGGTTTCGCTATCTTGCAGCCGACGGGTTGACGGTACTCAGAGGGCGAACCCAACAAGTAACTTACAGACAAGCACTAATTCAAGTTTGTCGCTATCTCAAAATCCCTTATCCCAGACAGTTGTCAACCACCGACTTAGAGGCAGAAGTATTTCTGCACTTAATGGGCCGCGCCTGGAAGCGTTTACCTGCAGATGAACAGCAAGCGCTGACAGTGCGCGTACAGCGAGCGATCGTTGATTCTAAACTCTCAGAACCCCTGCCAATTTCTGCTGAAAAAGACCCGCTGGGTTTACTGTTCAAAGGCGGCAGCGCTTTAGCTGTTAGTTCCATCTTAAAACCAATGCTGCTCAAACTAATGGCCAATCAATTTGCGCTGCATTTTGCCACCTATCAAATGGCAAAACAAGCCGTGATTACAGGGACTGCAACCGCAGCAACCCAGTTTCAAAATTATGTCGCAATTCAGACGGCGCGGCGCGGTATGGCGGTGAGTGCGGCTCGTTACGGTGCGACGCGGAGCGTATTTTCGTTGGTCGGCCCGGTGATGTGGACTTGGTTTTTAGCGGATTTGGGTTGGCGATCAATTTCCACGAACTACGGCCGCATCATCCCGACCATTTTTGCCCTAGCTCAAATACGCCTGACGCGATCGGAATGCGTTTGGGAACTAGCTTAACGATGGTAGATTGTAGATTTTAGATTTGAGATTGGGAGTGTGGGTGAATATCAAAAAACGGTTGAAATTAGCTGCCAAACAGACAGCCAAAAATCTCAAGTCTCGCCTCCAAAAACATCCAGATACCCGCCTGCAAATCCCTTGGAATTTCGCCCAAGTGGGGATGCTGATTTTTCCCTTAATTCCGATTTTGGGAGCTTTAGGTTTATTCCTGGGATTGGCCGGCACTTGCAAGCAAAAGTTCCGTCAAATTAGTCGCAACCCGCTGAATCGAGGATTCGCAATTCTGAGCGCGCTTCTAGTCATCACAGCGGTTTTTGCCAACAACCGCATTGAGGCTTTTATAGGGTTGTACAATTTCTTGCCGTTCTTTATATTGTTTGCCACTTTCAGCAGTTTAATTAAAACTCTGCCTCAATTGCGGCAATTGTCTTGGATGATTGTAATTAGTTCAATTCCAGTGATAATTTTAGGCCTGGGACAGCAATTTTTAGGCTGGAGCGGCATCGATCAATTGCAGCCTGTTTTTGGCTGGGTACTCGCACCCCAAGGCAATCCCCCCGGCCGCATGGCTTCTGTATTTATGTACGCAAATATTTTAGCTTGCTATCTGACAATTGCTTTTATTTTAGCACTGGGACTGTGGATGGAAGAAGTCAGTTGTCAGTTGTCAGTTGGCAGTTGTCAGTTGGCAGTTGTCAGTCGTCACCAATTACCAATTCCCAATGCCCAATTCCCAATTCCCAATTACCGATTCCTATTTTTAAGTTTTGCAGCGATCGGAAATGGTGTTGCTTTGATTTTTACTAATTCTCGCAATGCTTGGGGACTGGCCGTTGTCGCAGTTTTGGCTTTTGCACTTTATGCGGGTTATAAAAAATTATTAGCTGCGGTTTTGAGTGTGGCTAGCACAGTTTTTTTGTCTGCCTTTGGCCCGGAACCACTGCGGCAATCTTTACGAAGAATTGTTCCGGCTTTCTTTTGGGCTAGACTCACCGACGAGATGTTCCCAAATCGGCCGACTGCTACTTTGAGAAAAACTCAGTGGGAATTTGCTTGGTCAATGACTCAGCAGCGTCCTTGGACTGGTTGGGGATTGCGAAATTTTACGCCTCTCTATCAAGCTCAGATGCAAGAATGGCTGGGTCATCCTCACAGTTTGATGCTGATGTTGACTGCGGAAACAGGGATACCGGCAACGGTTTTGTTGTTTGGTTTAGTTGGCTGGGTTTTGGCTAGAGGTGTTTTACTGCTGGCGAATTGGCAGCTTTTTCCTGCGGATATCCAACACGAGGAAATAGCCACACAGAAAGTAGCGGAAAATGCTTTAGTGCTCAATCAAAAATCTATAACTCATAGCAAAAATCAGGTAGTTTGTCAAGAGGTAAGAGCGGCAGATCGCCTAATTTTTTTCAGTTATTTATTAGCCTTCGCCGCCTGTACGCTATTTAACACTGTAGATGTGACGCTGTTTGATTTTCGAGTCAATACTACAAGCTGGTTGCTGTTAGCCGCAATTTGCGGAGTCAGCCAGAGGGAATAGGCGATCGGGCATCGGGCATCGGGCATCGGGCATAGGTTATTGGTTATTGGTTATTGCTTATTAGAACGAACAACCAACAACCAACAACCAACTACTGACTAATGACTAATGACTACTGACTAATGACTTCCTTTATTCTACCGTCACCGACTTCGCCAAATTGCGCGGCTGATCCACATCCAAACCCCGACGCGCCGCAATGTGATAAGCCAACAATTGCAGCGGAATCACTGTCACAATCGGCGACAATAATTCATCCACCAAAGGCACTGGCAAAATGTGGTCAAAAATATCGGCTTCCGCCACACCTTGCTTCGGCGTAACACCAATTAAACGGGCGTCGCGGGCCTTCGCTTCCTGAGCGTTGGAAAGCACCTTTTCGTAGACGCTTCCGGGCATGGCGATCGCCACTACAGGCACTTTCGCATCCAAAAGGGCGATCGGGCCGTGTTTCATCTCTCCCGCCGGATATCCTTCAGCGTGAATGTAGCTAATTTCCTTCAGTTTCAGCGCCCCTTCCAAAGCAATCGGAAAGTTAATTCCCCGCCCCAAAAAGATAAAATCTTGGGTGTCTGTAAACTGGTGGGACAATTCCTCCACATACTGTTCTTGAATCTCCAAAAACTTCTCTATTTCTGCCGGCAACTGGCGTAACCCAGTAATAATTTCTGCCAATCTCTCAGTGCTGATTGTTTGCCGATGGTGCGCCAAATCCAAAGCTAAGAAATAGAATGCCATCAACTGAGTGACAAAAGTTTTAGTTGCAGCAACGCCGACTTCTATACCGGCGTGGGTATTGATTACCTGCGGCATCATGTGGGCGATCGAACTTTCGGTTCTGTTAGTAATGCCTAACATTCTCGCCCGAAATTTATCGGTAAAACCAGCGCGGCGCTGCTGTTCCATCCCCAAAGCAGCCAGCGTATCCGCCGTTTCTCCCGACTGAGTTACCCCAATAGTTAAAGTATTTGCTGTCAGCGGTGCCGGTGCGTAGCGGTACTCAGAAGCGTACTGCACCGCAGTCGGAATATTAGCTAATTGTTCCAACAAATATTTGCCGATTAGCGAGGCGTGCCAGCTCGTTCCGCAGGCGAGAATGGAAATTTGTTCGACATCAGCGCAAAGTTCTTTGGGCAAGTTGAGATTGATGGGAGAGCGCGGATCTCCCGGCTGCCAATCGCTGTCTAAATAAGCCTCCAAACAAGCTCGGACTACGGCTGGCTGTTCATAAATCTCCTTGTGCATGAAGTGTTTGAAGCCTTGTTTTTCGACTAAAACCGGACTCCAACCAAGGATGCGCGGGCTTTTTTTCAGCCTTTCCCCTGCAAAGCTGTAAACTTCCACTCCCATCGAAGTTAGCCTTGCCAATTCGCCATTTTCTAAGGACAAAACAGTGCGGGTGTGAGATACTAATGCCGGCGTGTCGGAAGCGCAGAAAAATTCGCCAGCACCAAAGCCAATCACCAAAGGAGCTTGCTGTCTGGCGACAATTATTTCATCGGGAAAATCTGCACAGATAACGGCGATCGCAAAGGCTCCTTCTAATTTATTTACCGCCTTTAAAACAGTTTCCAAAAACGATAAATCAGCAACTTTCTCGGTTTTTTTATCTTTTTCTTCTTCCTTCTCCCTTCTTGCTTCTTTCAAAAATTCAGCTATTAAATGAGGGATAACTTCTGTATCGGTATCCGAGACAAATTTATGTCCCTTTGCTTTCAATTCTTTCCGCAACTCGCGATAATTTTCGACAATTCCATTTTGAACTACCGCAATTCGCCCGCTATTATCTAGGTGAGGGTGAGCGTTATATTCTTCAGGCTTGCCGTGAGTTGCCCAGCGGGTATGTCCGATGCCGATGGGAGCCAGAGAGTCTATCTCTGCTAGCTTTTCCCGGAGGCTGTGCAATTTGCCCTTGGCTCGGATGCAGGTAATTTGTCCTTCCGAGATGGTAGCGAGGCCCGCTGAATCGTAGCCCCGGTATTCTAGTTTCTCTAATCCTGCTAGCAAAATCTCGCTTGCTGCTTGCGTGCCGATATAGCCAACGATTCCGCACATTTAACGTACTACTCCTGCTTAGCGATCGCAATAAAACTCAAGTTTTCTCATTTTTACCTTCTTCCGGCCCCAGAATGCAGATTCCGCGACAAAAAAAGAGGGGGCAATTTAATCGCCCCCTCTTTTGTGCCCGTAATTCGATCGGCGTGTCGATCGATATTTAGTAGGCTAGACCCATACTGCGAGTGGTTTCTGCTCCCAGGTAAACCCGGATGCTGAGAAAATCGGTGGGGCAAGCAGTTTCGCACCGCTTGCAGCCTACACAGTCTTCGGTGCGGGGAGATGAGGCAATCTGAGCTGCTTTGCAGCCATCCCAGGGCACCATCTCCAAAACGTCAGTCGGACAAGCGCGGACGCATTGAGTGCAGCCGATGCAAGTATCGTAAATTTTGACTGAATGAGACATTGAATAAAGGCTCCCAACGAGTCACTAAAAATTTGCTGCCTCTGCGAGTGAACAGATTTGACGGCGAGGTGACACCGCTATAGCCTGCACAGAGAATTAAAGGTTAGTCTACCGCAGTGCCTGGAAGCACTTCGCGAAAAAGCGACAAAACTTCACAGTCGATCGCACTTGGCGTGCTTTGTGACTAGGTTCGTAGTAAGGACTTTAGTCCTATACGAGTTAGAAAGGACTTTAGTCTTTACTACGAACTTTAGAAAAAACTAAAAGCCTAATTTTTCTAACACGGGCTTAGTTGAAACAATATGTCGATCGAGTCCTAGTTTTTTAGGCTCCACACCCAAAGCCAAAGCCACCAATTGCGACAAATGCAACACGGGCAAACCCAACTTGCGCCCGATTACTTTTTCCACCTCCGGCTGCCGCGAATCCAAATTTAAATGACAAAGCGGACAAGGCGCTACCATACAATCAGCCTCATTGTCAAGAGCATCTTGAATATGTTTGCCTGCCATCTGAAAAGATTGGTTAGTGGCATAACTCGACAACGGCCAGCCGCAGCACTGCGTCCGCCCTCGATAATAAACCGGAGTTGCCCCGATCGCCCGAAACACATTTTCCATCGATTCCGGTTGGTGCGGGTCATCGTAAAGCAGCTTATCCTGAGCTCGCAGCAGATAGCACCCGTAAAAAGACGCGCACTTCAAACCCGAAAGCTTGCGGGTGACTCGCTTCTGCACCTCGTCGAGCCCGTAATCTGCAACGATCGCCCACAACAGATGTTTCACCTCGGTACTGCCTTTGTAAGGCGAACAGCCTTGTTTTTCCAGTAAACCGTTGACTTTTTCTATGTAGTTGGGATCGGTTTTCTGAGATTCCTTGAGGCGATCGTCCACATGACCGATCACCCCTTGACAAGTGCTGCAATGCGTCAACAAAGGCAGATTCAGTTCCTCAGCCAAAGCAATATTGCGGGCGTTGACGGTATCTTCGAGTAACTGCGAATCTTCCTTGAAAGTGCCAGAACCGCAGCAGGAAGCTTTTTTGAGTTCCACCAGTTCAATCCCCAAGGCTTGAGTCAGCGCTTGGGTAGACAGGTAAAGTTCACGGGCCGCCCCTTGGGGAACGCAACCGGGAAAGTAAGCATATTTGAGATTTGGGGATGGCATAATCGTTTCTGCAGGGGACACAAGGTTCGGGACAAGAAAGGAGGGCGATCGAAGTTGGGATGCTTCCTGCTTTGTTTACCCTCTCCATATCCTTACCTAGTTTTAGACAATTATTATCGATGAGGACGCAGTTTTCAGGTCGGTGGCGGGGCGATCACGCTAATCTGCTTAAGGCGCTTTTGGGAAAATTGCATCGCTGATGGTTCGTCTAGACACTGAAAGCGATCGCACCGTCAAAGTTATGTATCTGCGATTACTGCTGGGCAAGCAAAAATGAGTTACTAAGTTTGTCAGTGCCCAAAGGCGAAGGGCGAGCGCACTAGCATAAGTCATTGTTAGGCGATCGAGCATAACACATCGTTACAGCCGACCCATTAGAGTGTTATGATTCAAGAGTAAATAAGCCAAGGTAGCTGAACAAAACCGTTAGGTTGCTGGGTTATCGGTGGGACTGTACTTCAATGCTGTCGGTAGTTGCAAAATCATCGGGTTCCAGACATAGCGGTAGTTTATGATACTGCTTTTCATCTCAGCCAAGATGTCAAATCATGCAGTCGGGCTAAGCACAATTCCCCCAAACCGTCACAATTTACAAAGCTTCTCAAAAAGATCGAGGGCAAAAGTTACTGGAGGAGGGGTTTCAACCGACTGATTTTTCCTACAGTTCTCCCTACCTTGAGGGGAGTTGCTACTTTGCTAGTCCAAATGACAGAAGTATTGCCGAGGAGTTCAATCAAAACTTCAAGAACGCCTTCTTTAAGTTTTGATCGTTCGGGCAAGCTACGATCAATATTTCAAAACGCTTGAGTATCGCTATGATAAAAATGACTATTTTGAGCGGACTGAGGTAGTCCTTAGCCGCCCATACTGCCTAAACATGAATGATTTGGAGGGAATTCAATAATGTTAAACTCAATAATGTTCGACTGGCAACAGTTAGCCCAGATCAAAGAGCTCAAAGAGTATTTTGAAACTGATTTCCACGGATTTAGTAAACGGATTGAGCATCATATTCATGAATTGCAGAAAATAGAATCAAAAGAGCTTGACAAACTCGCAATTTTACGAGTCCTTGAAGTTACAAATGGTTGCACTCAATGGGGATTTAGAAGAAAAGATGAGGGATGCTTATCAGTTGAACAGACCCGTGAATGCATGAAGAAGGTGATTGGATTTATTCAAGATAAAAAAATCGACTTCCCAAGTGGAGAGTCTATTCATTTTACTTCATCCATTCAACAATTGATTGAGGAGGGACGTGGGCTTTACCAAGATGCATTCAAGAAAAATATTGTCGGTAAAGAGAAAGAATACTATGCTTATTCGACGGCTCAGTTCTTAGTATACGGTCGCCCACGTTTGAATGCTGCACTTCAATTAGTAAAACAGGAGTTTGAATCTCTGTTTACAACGTACTATATCGAAAAAGGTCGCAATTATATTGCCCCATATATGGAGGCGCTTCTTCCTGAAAATCCATGAAATGAGGGGAATCATCCACAATTGATGGACAAAGTGCAATCTCTGATCTTGTAAGTAGAGTTGATGTTAAGCTGTCTAACAATTCGCTTGGAGCCGACTGGGGAAAGTCAGTGGTGTAGATGCAATGGTTTTGACAGCCCCTCAAGCACACCGTTAGGCGGAACAGATCGCGCCTGTTAAATTTGTCGTTTTTGGGCCGAGATTAAGCAAAGCAAAGATGGTTGGCTCCGTTGTTGAGTCCAGAGAAGCTATGGGCGATCGCGAAACATAAGTAATTGTGAAGTGAGCGGTGTATAACATATCCTTGGCTCTGACAAAAGTGATATCTTGGTGTTGAGATCGAGGCGCTCGTTTGCCACTCAATTCAGCCCTTATGTGTAGGGAAGGAATATGAAGAAGGTTTTTATCGTAGGCGCATCCGGGAAACTCGGGCAGTACATGGTGCAGCAGGCGCTAAATAGGGGCTAAGAGGTGGTTGGTGTTTGTCGGGAACGCAGCGTAGGCAAACTCCATCGTTGTACAGATGCGATACTTCCATTAAGTCCGTTGAGGTTATCTGAGTGCGAGCGCAAGTAGGAAAGCAAGACGGATCGTATGCGTTTGGGCGTTGCTTTTGAGAATTTCTAGGGGACAAGCAGTCACTAGGGCATGATCTCTGGCAGATAGTCATTCAATCAGTCCGGGACGCAAAAATTGCTTTGCAACACTATTGGTAGCGGTAAGGTACGGTGTGCACCGCCAGATAGAGTTTATGCCTCCAGAACTATTCAAATAGCGATCGCCACCCCATAACAGTCCTAGAGTTGCTGCGATCGTCCGTGTCCCAATTGTCGCTGGCCCGTGTCACTTAGAAAAGCGGCCAGCCTTTCTCTTGCCGATACCCCTTTCGGATAAGATTAGATACGCAGCAACCAATGAGGACACGAGGTTATGAGTCAAGACGACATTTTTGCTAGAGTCCAGAAAATTGTGAAAGAGCAACTGGAAGTCGAGCTGAGCGAAGTCAAGCCCGAAGCCAACTTTGCTAACGATTTAGGAGCAGATTCCTTAGATACAGTAGAGCTGGTAATGGCCTTGGAAGAAGAGTTTGATATTGAAATTCCCGACGAAGCAGCCGAAGGAATTACTACGGTTCAAGCTTGTGTAGATTACATCAGCAGCCAACTTGCAGCTCCAAAAGCATAAAATACCTGTCTTTTCCCCTAAGAGGAGAGAAGTTATAAAACTGGAAACTCCTCTTTTGTTCTGCGTTCTGGGTGTTTAATTTTTTGAAACTGAAATCATGACAAATTTAGAGCGTAAGCGCGTTGTTATCACGGGTCTCGGCGCGATTACACCGATCGGCAATACCTTGTCCGAATATTGGGACGGGTTGCTTGCCGGGAAGAATGGTATAGGCCCGATCACCTTATTCGACCCGTCGCGGCACGACTGCCGCTTTGCCGCAGAGGTGAAGGGTTACGACCCACACGACTATTTAGAGCGCAAGGAAGCAAAGCGGATGGATCGCTTTGCTCAATTTGGGGTGTCAGCGAGCAAACAAGCTCTTGCTGATGCAAAGTTGGAGATTAATGACCTGAACGCAGAACAGGTGGGTGTCATTCTTGGCACTGGCATTGGTGGCCTGAAGGTTTTGGAAGATCAGCAAGAGATTTATCTGAATCGCGGCCCTGATCGATGCAGCCCGTTTATGATTCCCATGATGATTGCGAATATGGCCGCGGGCCTGACGGCGATTCAAACGGGTGCTAAGGGGCCAAACTCTTGCACGGTGACGGCCTGCGCTGCCGGGTCAAATGCCGTGGGCGATGCGTTTCGCTTAGTTCAGGCGGGTTACGCCCAAGCCATGATTTGTGGCGGTACAGAAGCTGCGGTGACACCTTTGTGCGTGGCGGGTTTTGCTGCGGCGAGGGCGCTTTCGACTCGCAATGATGACCCGACTCATGCTTGCCGTCCATTCGATCGCGATCGTGATGGTTTTGTCGTCGGCGAAGGTGCTGGCATTCTGATTCTAGAAGAAATGGAACACGCTCTGGCGCGTGGCGCGAAGATTTACGCAGAAATCGTCGGCTACGGTTTAACTTGCGATGCGTATCACATGACTTCTCCGGTACCGGGGGGAGAGGGTGCGTCGCGGGCAATGGCTTTAGCGCTCAAGGATGGGGGTTTGACGCCGGATCAAGTGAGCTATATCAACGCTCACGGCACAAGCACGCTTCCCAACGATTCTACCGAAACGAAAGCGATTAAAAAGACCTTGGGAGACCATGCTTACAAAGTAGCAATTAGTTCTACCAAGTCAATGACTGGTCATCTTTTGGGCGGTTCTGGGGGAATTGAGGCGGTGGCGACGGTAATGTCGATCGCCAATGACAAAATCCCGCCGACAATTAATCTGGAAAATCCCGATCCTGAGTGCGATTTGGACTATGTTCCTCATACAAGCCGCGATCTAAAAGTTGATGTGGCGCTGTCGAATTCTTTTGGATTTGGCGGTCACAACGTGACTCTGGCATTCAAGAAGTTTGTTCAGTAACGGGCAATTTGAAAGTCGAGAGTTAAAAGGTGAAAAAATATTTTTTTACCTGTGTAGGGTAGGCATCTTGCCTGCCCTAACTTTCTGAAGTATAACCGGAGCGATCGTATGAATCAACCAATTCTTCGATTTTTGACAACCAAGAATTATAAAAATCTACACTTAGATCCATCTGTAATTTTAAACAACCTTAATATATTTATCGGCTCAAACGGTTCAGGCAAAAGCAATTTCATCAGTTGTTTAAAATTTTTAAAAGATTGCCTAATAGCTATTCCTGACGCAAATCGGGACGTGAGTAGTTTTGAGGATGCTGTTTCTAAAATTGGGGGTGGTAGAATTTTAGATGTCAATGTTGAAAGTCCAGCGAAGGTCAGTATAGCTTGCTGTTTTTCGCAAATTAACCAAACTGGTAATCTTCAAAAAGACAGCGCAATTCTTGATTTCAAACTTTATACCGATCGACAAAAAGTAAGGGCGAGCATGTCTGAAGAATATCTGTATGGCGGAGAAGATTTGCAGGAAACTTCCCGCCAGCCACCTTTCTATTACTATAAATTGCATAACAGAGAATTAGGGCAAGGAGTTTTATCTGTTTACAAGTCTCCCGGTCAAGAGTCAACTCAGTTTGAACCTTTAGATAACATTCCTACAAATTCTTTGGGTTTGTTGACAATTCCGACACTGCTTGAATATACTTTCTTACCACCCGAAAATACACCTATTTACAAAATTAGAAGAGAATTAATTGGATTTATTTCAAAATGGCAATTTTATAATGCCAATAACATGAATTTGAATTCAATTAGAACCGCAGAACCTAAAATAGGTGGAAGTGATATTTACCTATCTGCTTCGGGAGATAATCTGCCTTTAGTATTGTACAATTTAAACCAAAAATCTATCAATTTTGAAGATAGCATTAACGAGGCAATGAAGTCCATCCTGCCAAAAACTCGTCGCCTTAGAGCTTTACCTTCTGGTCGCCTATCTCTCACTGTAGAATGGTATTTTGAAGGTATTGATGATGAAGCATTTTATCTAAATGAAATGTCGGATGGAACTGTCAGGATGCTTTGTTGGGCAACTATATTACATTCTCCACTCCTTCCTTCTTTGATAGTCATTGATGAACCTGAATTAGGATTGCACGTCTCGTGGATGCCAATTTTAGCTGAGTGGATTAAAAAAACTGCCACCAGAACTCAGATAATTATTACCACGCATAGTCCCGACCTTTTAGATCACTTTACCGATTGTTTAGAGAATGTTCTTTGTTTTTATCCCGAAAACAGAACGTATTTCTCAGTCAAATCTCTTTCAAAAGAACTGCTGAAGCCAAAACTTGAAGAGGGATGGCAATTGGGCGACTTATACCGTGTTGGCGATCCAAGTATTGGAGGATGGCCGTGGTAGTGTGGGTTTTCTCTGGTGGCGGTGAGGCTGAGGTTAGAGGATTCTTTCCTTTTTTAGAAAAAACTTTTCCGGGCTGTAGATTTGAACGAAAAACACCAGTTCGTCAAAAACCTGGCCCTAAAGCTAATAAGGCAAGTAGTTACGGCAGAACAGGTAAAAGTTTAATCGAACAAATCAAGCAAGAATTGCCTATCGCCTTAAAAGCGGAAGCAAATAAATGCGACTTGATTTTAGTTTTTGACGATTTGGATTGCCGCGATTCTCAGACACAAAAATTAAAAATATTGGCAGAGTTATCAAAAATACCCGAATGTGCTGACATCGAAAAATTTGTTGGGTTTGCCGCGCCGGAAATCGAAGCTTGGATTATTGCTGATTGGAATAATTCAATAGCTAAACATTCAGATTTTAGAAGCAGACATAAACGTATGTGTTGGTGGCTGAGTACAGAAAAAAAAGTTTCTTTTGAGAATCCCGAATCATTTAGTGAATATGATCCTCAAAGAGATTGCTGTCGAGAAAAACTATCAGAAGCTTTAATTGAGTCAAGTGTTCAAGATGATGTCGATCGCGATAAAGCACGCTTTTCTAAAGGAGATCATACTCCTTTGCTCTTGAGAGAAATCGATCCAAATGAAGTCCAGAAAAAATGTCCTTTATTTCGCGAACTCTATAACTATCTCAATAATTTTTGTCGTTGTCCATAAAGGGTCAGATAAAAATTTATTGAGGTAAACTGTAAGCCAACTTTTGCAAAGCATTAGTAGTGTTAAAATATTTTTTCCCCAAACAAAAAGCGCCCCTATTTCTAGGAGCGCTTTTTGTTAATCAAAAACTAAAACTTAGCCATTGATA
>NZ_JAUBTS010000094.1:0-17332 GCF_036705105.1 Microcoleus sp. B9-D4 | reverse complement strand
AACTCCCTCTCAATGTGAGCGGTGGAGTGATTTAATGCCCTTGATGAGTTGGCAACTCTGGCTGGCTAGGGATTTAGTTAAAGAAAATCGACTGCCTTGGCAATCTGCGGCTCAATCGATTTAACTCCTGGACGTGTTGCCCAATCAATGTTATCAATTTTAGTTGACATTGGTACTCCGACGAAACTACCTAAACCGAGGGGAAAATCTCCTGGTTGGGAAACAGGAAAGGTACGGATATCGGCACCACGATATCCCACTGTCAAAAAACGAGTCTCTCGACGCAAAAAGTCCTCAAGATTAGTTGTTTAATCTCCTCTATTTGGAATTGTTGAGCAATAACTTGCCCGGTGTTGAAAGGCAGGTACTTTTAGATGCGATCGTTTTTTAGTCTAAACTCCAGGATTTTAGATTTGAGATTTGAGATTAAAGAATTGAAGCATTGACTTGCGCGAGAGAAATACGTTCGGCAAGTTTCATCGGATACAGGTTTTTTATTTCTGGGCCCTGAGTCTGCTTTCGGAATGAATCCGGGATCTTGTATCCTGGATGCTTTCGGTCAGAAGAGCGTTATTTCTTAAGAATCGAAGAGCTAGGATCTATCGAAAATCGAAAATCGTATTACCGTCTCGCGATTCTCACACCTTCTCTAAAATGAGCGATGGTCGCAATTACCGCTATAGAAAAGTAAAATATTCTAATCAGCCAAAAACAAACCCGCATTGACCAAGAAACAATAGTCGGAGCAATGCCTGTTAACTGTACAAATCTGGAATTAACTTTTTTTTCAAAGCTGTCAAGGTCTTTCATCTCCGATTGTTTCGTCGGAATAACCGGAAACTGACCAGTATATACGTAATAACCTAGAAAACCAGGCAATCCTACTTTTCTATTCAAAAATGAGTTAGTTAATGTTGCAGTTTGCGCTGGTAATAATTTATCCGATTCCTCGACTTTTTCCAGCCAAGAATTATATCGGATGGCTGGCGTAATCATGAAAACTAAGGGAACTATAACTATCAACAAAGCTGCACTAATTTTGCGACCGTATTGAGGGTGTAGAAGCCTTGTCGCCACACCCACTCCCATACCGATAAATGCAAATATCAATATATTTAACAGTTCAATAATTTCGATGCCCCTCAACAAATCGCCGATAATCAGAATTGTATATAATAATTTGTCAGCTAGTAGCAGAGCCACCCACTTGATCAGCATTGAAACGCCTACAATAGTAGCTAAAATCGCCACATACCCGATGGCACCTAGAACGTAGAGTAAAATCGAACCGGCTTGTTTGAATGATTGCATGGAATTATTCACTCTTGTGAAAGTTGAGGAGTCTGATTGACAAAAAAATATAAATTTTAGAGCAATCTGGAGTTCCAAATTTGATTTTTAAAATTGATTAGTTTGACATCTTGAAATCAATCTACAATCTACAATCTACAATCGATCGACAAGTTCCCGCGCCGCCGCTTTGGTGACTTGTGCGATCCGTTCCTTCACAACATCCTCTTCGATCGCCCTCGGCTCTGGCTCTTGTTCGCGATCGATCCCCAACCATAAAAGATACTCGATATTACCGGCCGGGCCAAGTAAAGGCGACCACGTTAAGCCCCGTTGTTGCCATCCTAAAGCTGTGGCTGCCTTCCACACTTGAAAAATCGCATCGGCTTGAGTTGCTGAGTCTCGCACTACCCCTTTTTTCCCGACTCTCTCGCGCCCTACCTCAAACTGCGGTTTTACCAGCAACACTGCTTCTCGCGGTGGTACCAACAATTCCCACAGCGCCGGTAAAATCTTATCCAAGGAAATAAACGACACATCTACTACCGCCAAATCTGCATAAACCCCTATGGGCAAAGAATCTTGCTCCCCCCCTTGACAAGCGGGGGCTGGGGGGGGTGAATCTTGCTCCCCCCCTTGACAAGCGGGGGGCAACTCTTGCTCCCCCCCTTGACAAGGGGGGGCTGGGGGGGGTGAATTGCCGTAAAGCTCAGTAGCAGTCATGTACCGCAAATTGGTGCGTTCTTTCAAAATTACCCTCGGATCGTTACGCAAGCCCCAATCTGCTTGACCGTAGCCAACATCTACGCCATACACTAGGGCCGCGCCGGCTTGCAGCAGACAGTCGGTAAAACCGCCTGTGGAAATGCCACCGTCGAGACAAATTCTGCCTGCAACGGGAATCGCAAAAACTTCTAAAGCTTTGGCTAATTTGTCACCGCCTCTGGAAACATAGCGCGATCGCTCTTTAATCTGAATTTTTGCTGCAATGTCAACCTCAGTGCCCGGTTTGTCAACTACCTGTTGGTTGATGGAGACTTTCCCAGTCCGAATCAATGCCTGAGCTTGCTGTCTGGAACTGCACAAATCTAGGCTGACCAATAAAGTGTCTAGTCGCTGTTTAGCCAAGGTTTTTAATCTGTACGGATAGGGTTAAGGACAGTACCAGATTAGCACTTACGCACAAGCCCGACTGCTAATTTTTGGCAATTATTTTGGTTTTGAGCTGATCGCGGGGCGATCGCCCCACCTCACATTATGTGACTGAGATCGCTCTGAGTGTGTAGTTGAATCACAGATAAACATCCGTAGAATCACACAATAATTTTGGCTACTAGCGGATGATTTATATGCAGCTAAAAGCACTACAAATACCATCAGGACGATCGACAATGAAAACAATTAACTTTCCTATCAGAAATTCGGGCAATTGTCAAGATAATCCCCTCGCCTTCGTCAGCGGTGACATCATCCACATTCTTTACCCCAATGGCGAAGTAGAAGCAACAACCACCGCACAAATCGATCGGCGCCAAACCAAAAATCCCCTAGACAAATGCCTCGTCTGGGGATGTGTTGACGATTTTTAGCACCAGTTTCAAGAAAGAATGCAATTATAGGGAAGCTCCAAACCCTTAATTCATAAGTCATTCCCAATTATTCAAATTTTTAATCTATAATTTTTAATCTGAAATCTTTAATCTAAAATTGTATAACCCATAAAAAAAGATCGCTTGGAGGCTGTGAGGCCAAAAAAAGCGATCGATCTAACTGCTGCTAACTGCCAGCCACAAGTGCAATTTGCTGCTAAAAGAACTAGCAAATTGACTTAAATATCTTGTTCGCTCAATTCGCGAATCATGTAATCAAAAGGCTGCTCCAAAAAAGGCCCCACAGACAAGCCAGCAGCTTGCACTTGAGCCTTAACCATCTCCTTCATAATGCTAATCCCCATCACCGTCGGGCCAATGGGAACGCTTAGAGAATTGTAAGTTTCTCGCAAACCTTGCAGCACGCGCTCGTCGAGCACGTCGGTACTTCCAGCCACCAGGGCGTAAGTAGCATAGCGCAAGTAGTAGTCCATATCCCGCAGACAAGCCGCGTAGCGACGAGTCGTGTAGGCATTTCCCCCGGGACGGATCAGTTCTGGCTGTTCAGCAAATAGCTGGATACCAGCTTGCTTGACAATTGCCGCAGCATTGCTGTTAATCGCAGCCGCCGCCTGTACCCGTGCCGTGCCCGTTGCAAAATAAGATTTCAACCGATCGATACCATCTCGGTCTAAATACCTACCAGCAACATCATAATTTTCAATCAGGCTCGTCACTGCATCGCGCATAAGTTTCTCTCCCAAAAATCTTTATCAATACTTTGCTATCTGAGACAGACCGCCTATTGTAGACTACTACAAATCGGCGTTTGATTAAGATTTGAGATAGGATTTTCACCAAGGGTAGTCTATCCGCGGCAAACTGTCGTAAAATTCAGCCGTTTGCCTTTATGTTCAGCCGACAAATAATCCACAGGGCAAGAATCTCGAACTGCCCGACCGCACTGGGCCGCTATTTCAAAATTTTGTAGCCATAGATACAAAATAGTGGATACTGAAGGCCTACGATCGCCCAAACAGTCTGAAATCGGCCGATCGCCAAGACACAACCAATATCAGGAGTAAGTCATGTTCCAGACACCCCAAGAAGCCTTAAACTACATACAAGAAAATAAGATCCAGATCGTTGACCTCAAATTCATCGATATGCCGGGGATCTGGCAGCACCTTTCCCTGTACCACGACCAAATCGACGAAACCGCATTCACAGACGGCGTACCCTTCGACGGTTCCAGCATTAGGGGCTGGAAAGCCATCAACGAATCAGACATGACGATGGTCATCGATCCGACCACCGCTTGGATGGACCCGTTCATGGCAGAACCGACCATCAGCTTCATTTGCAGCATCAAAGAACCTCGCACCGGCGAACCGTACAGTCGCTGTCCCCGCACCATTGCCCAAAAAGCCATAGACTACTTGCTTTCGACCGGTCTCGGCGATACAGCATTCTTTGGCCCGGAAGCAGAATTCTTTATTTTTGACGACGTTCGCTTCGACCAAACCCAAAATTCCGGCTACTATTACGTAGATTCGATCGAAGGTCGTTGGAATTCCGGCAAAGAAGAAGCAGGCGGCAACCTCGGCTATAAACCGCGTTACAAAGAAGGTTATTTCCCAGTAGCACCAACCGATACCTCACAAGACATGAGAACGGAAATGCTGCTGACAATGGCAAAATGCGGCGTACCCATCGAAAAGCACCACCACGAAGTCGCCACCGGCGGTCAATGCGAACTCGGTTTCCGTTTTGCCACTTTAGTACAAGCCGCCGACTACTTGCTGACTTACAAATACGTCATCAAAAACGTCGGCAAAAAATACGGCAAAACCATCACCTTCATGCCCAAGCCGCTGTTTAACGACAACGGTTCCGGGATGCACGTTCACCAGTCGATTTGGAAAGACGGTCAACCTCTATTTGCAGGCGATCAATATGCTGGTTTCAGTCAAATGGGACTGCATTACATCGGCGGCATTCTCAAGCACGCACCGGCACTTTTGGCAATCACCAACCCCACGACCAATTCCTACAAGCGTTTAGTTCCGGGCTTTGAAGCCCCTGTAAACTTAGCTTACTCTCAAGGGAATCGATCGGCATCAGTGCGGATTCCGTTGTCGGGAACCAACCCCAAAGCCAAGCGCTTAGAATTCCGCTGTCCCGATGCCACATCCAACCCCTATTTAGCATTTGCAGCCATGCTGTGCGCCGGCATAGACGGCATCAAGAATCAAATCGATCCGGGCGAACCTTTGGACGTGGATATCTACGACCTTTCCCCTGAAGAATTGAGCAAAATTCCTTCAACTCCCGGTTCCTTGGAAGGCGCTTTAGAAGCTTTAGAAAAAGACCACAGTTTCTTAACTGAAACCGGCGTATTTACCGAAGACTTCATCCAAACCTGGATTTCCTACAAACTCGACAATGAAGTCAACCCAATGCGGTTGCGTCCTCACCCCTACGAGTTTGCTCTCTACTACGACTGTTAGAAAATTAACAATTAAAAATTAAAAGTTAAAACTGGTAATTATACCATTCTTAACCTGTGATTTTTAATTAATAAGAACGCCGCCCTTAAAAGCGGCGTTCTTTTTGAGTTTAGAACTTCTGGATCAGCGCCCAGACTCTCCCGTTACCCGACACTATCTGGGCAACGCTGTTAGTAGTAGGGCCCATTGTAGCCTCAGAGACATCCTCTACAGCCCATTTATTTGCTTTCTCATCCACAATAAACAAATCGTCAGCGGTAGTGCCTTCCTGAACCCGATATATCTTATTCAGAATGAAACGCTGCCGCGCCTCAGCTTTTGGTATTCCAACCACATCATCTGGATCGATAGAGATGGCACTGCCTTCTTTTAATGTACCTTTCGAGTTGCTTAAATTGCGCTCTACCCCTTGAGCAACCCGCACGCTGTGAAGGTGCAAACCAGGCTCAGTCTCAGAGATATTCCAGACAGCAGCTAGGGCCCCACTTTTTCCCGAACCGAGAACCGCTGCACTAATAGTAAAAATTAGCAAAAAATTGAAATAATTCACCGTATTTATGCTCCTTTGTTTGTGAGGTGCTGCACTCATTCTAAATTAGCAATTAGCAATTAACAATGACCAAACGATGTCCGATATTTTTGTGATGATCCGCAATCAGAGTAACGTCGCCATGACTTCAGTTGACGGCATTGCGTTTGTCACTTTACTAACTCAAGAAGGACGAGTGCTGGCAGAGGAGACAGTTGACCTGTTTGAGGCTGATGTGAATTTT
The DNA here is from genome assembly GCF_036705105.1 of Microcoleus sp. B9-D4. Lineage (NCBI taxonomy): Bacteria > Bacillati > Cyanobacteriota > Cyanophyceae > Oscillatoriales > Microcoleaceae > Microcoleus > Microcoleus sp. B9-D4. Next base: position 11,170 of record NZ_JAUBTS010000094.1, on the reverse strand, counting down.
GATAACTTGAAGCAGGGAAAATATACTGTAGTTGTCAGGCACGAAGGCGTTGAACCTCGATCAGCAACTTGTAGTGTTACAATCACCGATGAAGATAAAGTAATCATGCTGACATTTGTTTACTTGGAGCTAGAACGGGTGCTGCTGGGCATTCAAACTTCAACAGAAGAAAGACTATGACCGTGAAAGTTACTCCACCAAATTCAATTAAAATGTTTCGCCCTGCGAGTACATTTCTTGCCAAAAGACCTCTGGAGGGAAAAAAACCCGATTTGTCGGATGAATCTGGCTTTACAGTTAGCTGATGTGGCGACAACTCTGGCTAGGTTGGAAGTAGAAGAGGCGCGAAAATTTCAACAAGAGTCTGCTAGTGTTGAGGCCCAAGACTCGACGGAACCTGACAAGTTTTGAGTGTATGAGGTTGCTTTGTGTGCTCCGCGCAACCCTTGCGTGATAGCAGTTTAAAAAACTAACGTAACTGTAGAAAAGCTCCAAACCCTGATATTCAGGAGTCATTTTTAATCTAAAATCTAAAATCTAAAATCTAAAATCTAAAATGGTATGACTCGCAACTCAAAACTATTGTCATTGGTTGAGCTAGTAAAAAAAATTGTCTGTATAAAATTGAATCTCCGTGCTAAACAATAACTTTCTGCCTTGGGAGGTAATTGGTTGTCGAAAAAACTGCGTTACACTTATACAAGTATCTTTACAAAACAACATAAAACCATGACTGTTGCCTATCCCCGCAAGCTTCGCAACGCAATGGGAGCGCGCGAAATTTTAGCTAATGTAGTGCGCGATCGCGAAATTCACCTGATCACCCTCAACCGCTACCGCTACAGCGAACAGCGCAGTTGCAAAGACCTCACCGACTTGATCGAACGGCTAGACGGGGAACCGGCCGAACTCGTGCGCGACCTTTCTCGGCACATTTCCGACGAAGCGCGGCACGCCATGTGGCTCACCGACTTGCTGGTAGACCTCGGCCAAAATGTGGGAACGCCGCCGGGAGTCTCCTATATTGACGAATTTGAAAGGTTGCTCGACAGCGAACAAAAAGACCCCACCCAAGACCGCGAAGACTTTGTAATTTCTTCCCTCGCTGCTATTAACGTCACCGAGAAGCGGGGCTGCGAGTATTTCTCAGCCCACATCCACGCCCTCAAACAGGCTCCCCAAACAGACGAAAACGTCAAAATCCGCGAAACTATCGAAAAGATTTTTCCAGAAGAAGCTGGTCACGTCCGCTGGGGCAACCGCTGGCTCGGCTCTATAGCTGCCAAAAGCCCGGAACACCGCCAGAAGGTGGAACAGGCAAAGCGCAAGTATGTGGCGATCGAACAAGCAGCATTTGAATCGGGAATGGATATCATGCTGGGGGCAGAACTCCGCCGCGTCACCCGCCTCGTGGATATTGCCAACACCATGCCGATGTGGGAACGCCCGCAATACCTGATGGAACGCTTGCCCAGAACCCTCCTGGCCCCGGATCTGCAAATGACCAGAGTCGATGTAGCTCAGCGCGCCTGGAACCGCGACCCCCAGGCATTTGTGGAGAAATTGGTGCCGATGTTCCTCAACGGCTTGAATAACATTGAGAAGAAGGCGGCGGCGACTAAGCCCAAGGCTTAAAAACGATCGCGCACCTGCTTGAAACCGCTTTGCCAGTCAAACTTGCGTCTGCCTCCGCAAACAAGCGAGATATACTGGTTCCTTGGCATAGCCTCGGAACCAGTTATTTAAAATCATAATTTTAAGCTTTAGCCAGTAAACTGATTATTGGAATAGTTTTCCATCTAAATATAATTATGACTACCAGCGAGCCGAACATACAAACAGCTTCCGCAGAAAGCCTATCGAGTGAAAGCGCGATCGCCTCCGAGCAGGTCGAAAAAGCCACAGCCGTCACCTATGCAGAAGAAATTGAAACTGTCATCGCCAGCATGGCTGTAGACCAAAAAGTGATGGTCGGTCAAAATGAAGCTGGCGGACATCTTTGGAAGTTTAAGTACGGCAGTGTTGAAGTGTTCGTGCAACTCACCGGCGACACCGAAGATGATACTTTGACTGTTTGGGCTTTTGTACTGCAGTTGCCGGCGAAGAATGAAGCTCAATTAATGCGGAAACTTCTAGAAATGAATTGGCTGTCTACTTTGGAATCTCATTTTGCGATTGTTGACAATCAAGTTGCGGTAGTATCGACTCGGACGATCGCCGAAATCTCGACGGGGGAAATTTCCCGGGTTATTACTATTGTCGCCACGATCGCCGATGACAACGACGACCTGCTGCAAGCAGAATTCGGTCAGTAGTCATTAGTTAACAGTTAACAGTCAACAGTTAACAGTTAACAGTTAACAGTTAACTAATATGCAGGCCCTGCGATCCAAGCAATAGTGATTCCCAGCCCCAAACCTACAAGCACTTGAAAAGGAGTGTGTCCCAGCAACTCTTTCAGGCGAGCCTCATTAAGGTTGTGATCTTCCTCAAAAAACTCGTCAATAATTTGGTTGAGGATGCGAGCTTGCTTGCCTGCTGCTTGGCGGACGCCTGCTGCGTCGTACATGACAATAATTGCAAAGATCGCAGCGATCGCAAACTCTGGACTTTCCCATCCCATCGTTTGTCCCACTCCAGCAGCCAAAGCGCCCACAAAAGACGAGTGAGCGCTGGGCATTCCCCCCGTTGTTACCAAATACCGAAGATTAAACTTGCGATTTTTGACCAACTCGATCGGCAACTTCATGATCTGAGCCGCCAGACAAGCGATCAAAGCAACCACGAGTACATGATTGTTTAAAATGCCGCTGCAAATTTCCTGCATAGTGTTTAGTCTTTCTAGTTACTGCGGCTGGTAATATAATCGGCGATCGCCAGCAGCGGTAGAGCTTTGCTCCCAAACACTGCCAATTGAGCCTTAGCATCAGCAACAAGCTGCGAAGCTTGGCGCCGAGACTCCTCAATTCCCCACAAACTCGGATAAGTGACTTTTCCTGCTTGAACATCTTTGCCAGCAGTTTTGCCCAGTTCTTCTTGGGTAGCAGTAATATCCAGAATGTCGTCAATTATCTGGAAAGCCAGCCCAATATTTTGAGCGAAACGAGACAGCCGCTGCAAATCGGCAGCCGAGGCCCCAGCCAAAATTGCCCCACAAACTACGCAAGCCTCTAACAGCGCGCCTGTTTTGTGAGCGTGAATGTAATTCAAAGTTTCCAGAGAAACATCTGTCTTTCCTTCCGATTCCAAATCAACCACTTGACCGCCTACGAGTCCAGCAGCACCCGATGCCCGCGCCAAATGGGCGATCGTCTTCAACACCTGCTGGGGGGGTACGTTCTCAGTTTTAGTGGCGATAAATTCAAAAGCATAGGTCAACAAACCATCGCCAGCCAAAATGGCGATATCATCGCCGTAGACTTTGTGGTTCGTCAGTTTGCCACGCCGGTAGTCGTCATTGTCCATTGCCGGCAAATCGTCGTGAATCAGCGACATCGTGTGGATCATTTCCAAAGCGCAAGCTGTCGGAATTGCCATAGATGTAGTGCCGCCGACCATTTCGCAGCTAGCGAGACACAGGATCGGACGCAGGCGCTTGCCCCCCGCTAGCAGCGAGTAGCGCATTGCTTCGTAGATTTTCTCTGGGTAGATGACCGGGAGTGCACTGTCGAGAGCTACCTCGATCGCCTCTTTTCGCTTGACTAGATAAGCAGATAAATCGAAAGAGGATTCCGGTTGGGACGAACCCATTTCTGTTGCCAATACCATCCCTTGCTCTCTTGTACTGAATAGTTATGTGGGATATTGTGAGCCGTTGGGGTCGCATCGTACCGACTTTTACGGCAGCAGTTGCTCGAACTCCGAGCATCAATTAATCATTCTACGGGTGTTGTTGCACAGAAAATCTTTGAGTTTTAATAACTTTGTCAAATTACCAGTCAATCTAAAATTTACAATCTCAAATCTCAAATCTCAAATCTGCTAATGTGTCTGGCGACTTCCAAAAACCGCTGCACCGCAGCCGTTGGATCGCTGCGCCAAATTAGAGCGATCGCCACAATGCAGGTTGATTCTGGTAACGCTTTGTAAACAACCCCGCTGCGGTGGAAATTTTGCATCGACTCAGGGACGATCGCCACTCCCATCTCGGCGGCTACCAGACTCACAATGGTTTGCATTTGAATTGCTTCTTGAGCTGCGATCGGGCTAAAACCTGCTTGTTGACAAAGACTGACGATCGCATCGTACAATCCCGGAGCCTGGGAACGCGGAAACAAAATGAACGGTTCCGTGGAAAGTTCACGTAATTCCACCTTCGTGCGATCGGCCGCCGGATGCGTTTCTGGCAATGCCACGATCAGCGGTTCTCGAAAAACGATTTCAGAATTTATCCCGTCTTCCTCAACCGGAGGACGCACGAAGCCGATATCAATTTGCCCGAACCGCAGCCGCTGCAACTGTTCGTTTGTGGTCAGTTCGTGCAGATCGAGCTTAACGGCGGGACACCGAGTGCGAAACGCCTGCAAAATCGCTGGAACCACGTTGTGTGCGGCAGAACTCACAAAGCCGATCGTCAGTTGGCCGAGTTCGCCCCGACTGGTTTGTCTGCCGAGTTGAATTGCTCGATCGACTTGCTGCAGAATTTTCCCGGCTTCCTCAAAAAAAACCTGTCCCGCAGCCGTTAACTGCACCGTCCGCTTGGTGCGGCGAAACAGTTGAAACCCCAACTCTGCCTCCAAATGCTGGATTTGTTGGCTCAGCGGTGGTTGGGCAATATGCAGTTTTTCGGCTGCACGAGTGAAATTCAATTCCTCTGCAACTGCAATGAAATAACGCAAATGCCTAAGTTCCATAGCTCCCCAATCATTTATATTTTAAAAGTATAAGTGGTTAGTTAAACATATATTGGACATTTATGAAGACATTTCATACAGTGATTAATAGGCGACATTGAGAATTAAACAATGGCTAATTTGGATATCAAAATTAGAGAAGCAGAGCTGGCAGATTTGGAATTGATTTTGGCTTTTATTTCGCAAAAAAGCGAGTTTGATGGCTCTAAAAACCTGTTAACAGCAACAGCAGATAAATTGCAGGAAACGTTGTTTTGCCAGCCTCCGCTAGTGCGGGTTTTGTTGGCTGAAGTTGCGGGAAAAGCGGTAGGATTTGCTCTTTTTCATTCCTCCTATTCAAGTCTTTTGGCGCAGCCTTGCCTTTGGCTTGATGATTTATTTGTGCAAGCTCATTTTCGCGGTATGGGAGTCGGGACAGCGCTGTTAAAGTATTTGGCACAAATTGCTGAGTCCACAAATTGCGGGCGGATTGAATGGACTGTTAATACTGGCAATGCGCCTGGTATTGCTTTTTATGAAAAGCAGGGAGCGCGGATTTTGGAAAATATTAGGGTTTGCCGAATCGAGGGAAGTGCGATCGCCCAACTCGCTAACAAATAATTTGATGGGTTTTGTGAAAAAGGTTTTTTTTATTAACCGCAGAGAACACAGAGAACACAGAGAAAGAGAAGACAGATTTAGGGTAGTTATCATGGCACAAAATTCTTGGAATACCGCTCTTTATGAGAAAAATCATGCTTTTGTTTGGCAGTACGGTGAATCGCTTTTGGAGTTACTAGATCCGAAGGCTGGTGAACAAATTCTGGATTTGGGCTGCGGTACGGGACAGTTAACTGAAAAGATTGCTCAAAGGGGTGCTTTTGTGCAAGGTATTGATTCCTCTTTGTCGATGATTTCCACGGCAAAGGTTAACTATCCTCACATTAACTTCGCTGTCGCAGATGCGAGGAGTTTTCAAGTAGAAGAGCCGTTAGATGCTGTGTTTTCTAATGCGGTTTTACACTGGATTAAACAGCCGGATGCTGCGATCGATTGTGTGGCAAAAGCGCTGAAGCCGGGAGGGCGTTTTGTGGCTGAGTTTGGCGGTAAGGGGAACGTGGGGGCGATCGTCCGGGCACTTTTGAGTGTTTTGTCAGAAATTGGCTGCGAGGAGCCTGAAGCGCTTAATCCTTGGTATTTTCCGAGTATTGGCGAGTATGCTGGGCTTCTGGAAAAGCAGGGATTTGATGTGGGTTATGCGGTTTTGTTTGATCGACCGACTCCCCTAGAAGGTGGCAGCGCGGGTATGGTAAATTGGATTGAGATGTTTGCTGGCGGGTTTTTGTGGGGGCTGTCTGATGATGTGCGATCGCAGGTAATTAACGCAGTTGCAGAGCGTTTGCGATCGGCGCTGTACCGCGATGGTAATTGGATTGCAGATTATCGGCGAATTCGCGTTGTTGCTGTCAAGGACTCCTCACGGTAAATCATAGTGATTAGTGATGTCGATCGGATATTGAAAGCGCTACTACACCAACTTTCGCCCACTCCAAGCGGAATCAAAGAGTAAGCAATTTTACAAGACTTACGCTGCATAGTCAAATTTTACACTGCTCATAGTAGTAAGGTGCGTATTTCGCACCCTACTACTCGCGTTTCTGCGTAACTCCTGTAAATATTAGGAGTTAATTTGTGCCTAACAAAATGATAAGTTTGTCAGCTTACCACTGATTGTCCTGAACTTAGAAACCCTGAACGGAAACAATCCTGCTTTGTAGTTCATTAGGCGTTACATCGCCTACCAAACCTAAAATCGCGTTAGAATTTCTAACTCTGATTAGAGTTCCTGAAGCAGGGCCGCTCAATTCGCTGGTCAGCTCTGGAGGGAGGACTTGTAGTAAAGCTTGTGGGAAGTCGAACCTATATGTTACTGTCACATCCTCTACCGGCTCCAACACTATATCATTGACCGTTAAGCCACTCGCTAATCCCATGCGATCTACATCAGGATCAAAACCTGCGATCAGATCACTAGAATTGATATCTGTAGTGGCAGGATCTATTCCCAGAACGCATAAATTATTGCCCAACTCACAAAGTAACAAGTCTGTGCCCAAGCCACCAACCAGAGTGTTATTCCCATCTTGGCCGTCTAAAACATCATTGCCTCTACCCCCAAATAAAATATCATCGCCAGCTTCTCCACGAAAAAAATCAGCATCTAGACCACCACTGAGGCAGTCATTTCCATCAGATCCATTCAGGAAATCTCTTCCTTTTCCCCCAAATACAGAATCGTTGCCTGCAAAACCTGTGAGAAAATCTTCCCCTTCATTTCCCAGGATTAACTCGCTAGCCCCTGAGCCATTTACTGTATCGTTGCCATCGAGGGCCCAAGCTCCTAAAGGGAAGTTGTTTAGATCTCCAGGAGTAAGTTGAATTCCTTCTGAGGTGTTGTCACCAATTAAGCGCACTATCCCTGACCCATCTGGTTTTAAAGCCATAGCTAAAATCCTTGTCTGTTGGTAGATTACTAACCGATACTTTTTTGCTAACATTTGCTAACAAATACATAAGTTGAGATCCGATCTCAAACCTTGCGCGTATCAACCGATGCCCGTAGAATTTTCTACAAGCACTTATATTCTTGCCTTCAGCTTGGTTATCGCTTACAGCTATTAGCCAATCTGATTATTTGCTTTGATAATGTAGAGGCAACTTATTTATATAGCGGTTGCGTACTACCAAGGTTTTTCACCTACATTTGAGTGGCTAAATTCATTCTATATGACATGAAGACCAGAAGGCAAATGTAAGTGATTGTTAGCAAATGTCAGAAAAAGTCTTACTGTTAATCAACCCTACTTGAGCCAATAGTGGCTCACAAGTTGGCACTAATTCAATTAGAACCGTATTCAATATAACTCGAAACGGTATTTTCCAAAAGCATTGCAACAGTCATCGGCCCGATTCCTCCCGGCACCGGCGTGATAAATTCGGCTACTGTTTTAACAGCATTAAAATCAACATCTGGGGCCACACGACTCGTACCGTCTGGATTGACGAGGCGGTTGATACCGACATCAATATAATAGTAATTTTTTACACAACCGATAGTATTAAGGTGCGTATTTCGCACCCTACTACTAGCATTTCTGCGTAAGCCCTGTAAATATCAGCAGTTAATTTGTGGCTAACAATATGAGAAGTTTGTCATGCCACCAGTGATTATCCTGAACTTAGAAACCCTGAACGGAAACAATGCTGCTTTGTAGTTCATTAGGGGTTACATCCTGTACAAAACCTAAAATCGCGTTAGAATTTCTGACTCTGATTAGAGTTCCTGAATAAACTCCCGTAATTCCGCTTCTGGGTTGAGTTCCTGAAGCAGATCCACTTGCGCCGGCCGGACCTGGAGCGAGTAATGGTTGTAAAGCTTGCGGCCCATCGAACGTATATGTTAATGCCACATTCTGTACCGGCTCCAACACTATATCATTGACCGTTAAGTCACTCGCTAATCCAATGCGATCTAAATCAGGATCAAAACTTTCGATTATATCACTAGAATTGATATCTGTAGTGGCAGTATCTATTCCCAGAACGCATAAATTATTATTGCCAAACCCACACTCGAAGAAGTCTCTGCCCAAGCCGCCAACCAGAGTGTTATTCCCCTCTCCGTCGGATAACAAATCATTGCCTCTCCCCCCCAATAAAATATCATCGCCAGCGCCTCCAAGAAGCCTATCAGCATCTAGACCACCACTGAGGGAGTCATTCCCCTCCCCTCCAAACAAGGCATCTCTTCCTTTTCCCCCAAATACAGAATCGTTGCCTGCAAAACCTCCGAGAATATCTTCCCCTTCATTTCCCAGGATTAACTCGCTAGCCCCTGAGCCATCTACTGTATCGTCGCCATCGAGCGCCCAAGCTCCTAAAGGGAAGTTGGTTAGATCTCCAGGAAAAAGTTGAATGAATTCCGAGGTGTTGTCGCCAATTAAGCGCATTATCCCTGACGCATCCGGTTTTAAAGCCATAGCTAAAATCTTTGTGTGTTGATAGATTTCTAAGCCTACTAATTGAGCTAATACTGGCTCACAAGTTGGTCAAAATTCAATTAGAACCGTATTCAATATAACTCGAAACGGTATTTTCCAAAAGCATGGCGACAGTCATTGGCCCGATTCCTCCCGGCACCGGAGTGATAAATTCGGCTACTGTTTTAACCGCATCAAAGTTCACATCTCCGGCTAAACGACTCGTACCGTCTGGATTGACGACGCGGTTGATACCGACATCAATTACTACTGATCCAGGTTTAACCATGTTAGCTGTAATCATTTCTGTGCGGCCGACTGCGGCTATTAGAATATCGGCTTGATTGGTAATCGATTCTAGGTTTTGCGTCCGAGAATGAGCTACAGTAACAGTGCAGTCGGCTTCTAATAGCATCAGCGCCATCGGTTTACCTACCAAAATACTCCGTCCCAAAACAACGGCATTTTTTCCTTTTAAATCAATCTGGTATTCCTGCAATAACCGCATCACTCCGGCGGGAGTACAACTCCGCAAACCTTGCTCCCCGCGCACGAGACGGCCTAAATTTACAGGGTGAAGTCCGTCAGCATCTTTGTCGGGAGCAATTTGATACAGCAGCGAAATTGCATCTAAGTGTTCTGGTAGCGGTAATTGAACTAAAATGCCGTCTACTCGATCGTCCTCGTTGAGTCCACCAATTGCAAGTTCTAGTTCGGCTTGAGTAGCGTTTGCGGGGTAATGCTGACCGAAGGAAGTTATGCCAACCTTAGCGCAGGCTCGCTCTTTGTTGCGAACATAGGCTGCGCTGGCCGGGTTGTCCCCTACCATCAGCACCGCAAGTCCCGGAGGACGCCCCTTTTGGGGTTGTAGGGCGCGGACTCGATCGCTCAGCTCGCTTTGAATCTTTGTCGCTAAAGCTTTGCCATCTAGTATTTGAGCAGTTTTGGCATCCATTGTAGACTCTGGGTTAGGGGCTGACGATTTTAGATTTTAGCTTAATCCCCGTCAAGGACTACACTAGAGAAATTTCTTACTTGCGATCGATTCTGGGGATTCTGTTAAAGTAAGTCGTATCTCAAATCTCAAATCAGTTGACCAATGACCAAGTACGCTGCTGAACTGAAGCTAGCTGCACCTATCCCTGAACCGGAACCTGAAATGACGGTAGGGGCAATGTGGGAGGACTACTTAATCTGGAAGCAACCGCAGTTAGAGCCAACAACATACAAGCAAGTTTTGCGAAAACATATACCAACATTCTCAAGGGGCGCAAGTGGGACAAAAAAAAGTCTACATACTCTACCCTTGAGGATGTTGTTTGGGATATGAGGGTAGGTGATTTAACTATTGTTGACAAACTTTTGATATTTCCAGTTTGTTCACAAAACAGAAAACTGGTTTTAGCAGCACTGTCAGAGGCTTTTTTACGCTTACAGTCTCAAGGCAAGACAAAACTCACGGCTAACCCGTTTGTACTGCCTACTGGTGTCACTAAAAGTAAAACTGATAAGTACAAGTCAACAATTAATGCCGATGGAACAGTGCAGCCGTGGTATGAAATACAAGATACAGAAACTAATCCCTCGGAGCGCGATAGACGTGCTTTCACCAAGGAAGAGCGAGATATCATCATCAGGGCTTTCTACGAGTCTAACAAGTCTAATGTACGTCAAGCTGCACCTTTAATTGAATTCCTATTTCTAACAGGGTGTCGCAGTGGAGAAGCTTTTGCACTTACTTGGAACAACATCAGGTTCGACAGAAATCAAATCGTCATTCACAAATCGTATGCTGGCAGTATCAAGCAAGTAAAGGCTACCAAAAACAGTGACACACGATTATTCGTTATGTATCCAAGACTGCGAGATTTGTTACTGAGAATTAAGCCTGCAAGTGTTAATCCAGCAAGCTTGATATTTATGGATGTTTTCGACAACATTTTTAATAGTGGAACACTAGGCAATATATGGCTAGGTAACAGCGTTAAAGATGCCGACGGAAATACGATTAAATATCCCGGTGTAGTTACTCAGTTAGTAGAGTCTGGTGCGATAAGCTGTTATCTTTCTCCTTACCACACCCGTCATACGTTTATCACTTTACAAGCGCGAGCAGGTGTTGACTTGGTAATGCTTGCCGGAATATGCAGCACGGGAGTCGATGTAATCATGAAACATTACTTGGAGCACGACAAATCAGCGACACCGCTAAACATTTAACCCAGAAGTGTTGAATGATAGGAAAAAATTGCTAAAATTGGCAGAGCAATGTATAATTGCAGAGTTATAAATTATTAA
>NZ_JAUBTS010000093.1:0-18009 GCF_036705105.1 Microcoleus sp. B9-D4 | reverse complement strand
CTATTGACCTGCTTTCAGCAGGTGTGACGCTTTCGGATTTCTCGCAAGGCGCGTCAACGAGCCGCACTCCCTTTGTTCTCCTGGGTTACTCTACGAACCGCTAATACCTTTGCTGACCAAGACTTCATCAGCGTCTTTTGGAGTCTGCGTAATGCTTTTACATCACCACGTTGAGAGGCTTGAAAAATTCTCTTTTGGAGCTTATAAACCTTACGTTCTAGCTTTCGCCAGTTCACTTGGTTCCATTCTACCGTAGTCTTTAAACTCGTTTTAGACATTTTTACTCACTACTTGAGACTTTCCCTTCCAAATCACCGTGAGTCCGTCTGCATATCCTGGGCATTACCCCAGACTTTAAGCTTCTGACCCAATCTTTCCTACTCGTTGCATACGGTTAGCACCTACTACAGAGGTTCGACCATCTGAGAGCATACGAGAGGTTATTTCGTTCCGAATGACCATACTGTGTATCTTTAGAGTGATGCTGTTCGCCGGGTTTATAGGAGGTGCTTATTGGTCAACTAAAAACTTGCCAACTCCTTATCCTGTGCCTTTTGGCTCCAGCGCATTGAGCCTTATTTCGCTGGTTCGTAGTAACGACGATTTAACACATCTTCAAGCAATTGCTTTACTCATGGATACTTTGCTCGATGGGTACCAAATTAGGCTGTCAGTAATACCACCTTTCATCCCCGCTTTACGGATTGATGGCTAGTCGCTACCGTAGGGGAAGTGCTTTCACCGCTGCACCTGCGGGGTAGGTTTTTCACCTACATGGTCATTCAGTTATCAAGGTTCATCACCCTGCGGCTAATCCCCCTAATCTTTTTATTAAGATTGGTTTCTAGCCAACGAATCGCACTTCTTGACCTACATCTAAACCAATCGTCTTACCTGTCGGTACTGTATCTACTTTGTTGTCAGCACTGATTAAGAACTGAACGTAGTAGCCATCAGCGCGACGTATTAATCGCACTCGTTTTATTTGATCGAGCTGGTAGAAGTTTAGATCCCACGTCCCTTTGAGTTTGAGCTTACCAATGCCTTTCTTGTCGGTGAAAGTGATTTGTTTCCGAGTTTCATTAAGTTTCCAACCGCTAATCTTATATTCGACAGAACGACAGTTTTTCTTGAACTGCGGATAGCCCTTCTTTCCGGGAACAGCTTTTTTGCAGTTGTCGTAGAATCGAGCAATCGCAGAATAAGCTCTTTCCACTGAAGCTTGGCAAGCGCTAGAGTTCAAGGCTTTGACAAAAGAAAACTCTTCTCTCAATAATGTGCTGTGACGATAAAATTCTTTCTGCCCCACGCCTCGGTTGTCGATCCAAAAACGGATGCACTTATTCCGAACGAACTGAGCAGTTCTGATTGCCTCGTCTATTGCTACGTATTGATTTGGTTTTCCTTTAGCCTTGAACTCTAGGACAAACATTTTACGTGGGAAATCGTTAGGTTAAAATGGTAGCACAAAGCCGTCCTAAAAGGACGGGGCTTTAGACCCCATTTTTTGGTAAAAATTTTAAGGGCGGCCAAGAGCGTCGATCGGCTTCTCGATCAAAACCAATGATTTGGTTTGATCTATGGCTTTGCGACTATTTCGACTAACTGCATAACTTGTATACATACAATAAATTAAGAATATATACTATAGCTGCGATCGTGTCAATCTCTCACTTTCAAGAAAAAATGACCGTAGGAGTAGATAAATGACTACAAAATGAGCGAAATTTTGTTGTTCGTGGTAGTGTTTGTAAATCCTTATGGGTTTCACCCTCAATCTTGGTAGAAAGGTTGTGGGGCTTTTGCTGCCGTATCCCAGCACAGCAGGCGGATAGAAATAGAAAGAATGCAGGAGTATGCAACCACCCAAAATTAGTCTATTGGCACAGACCCCAGACCGCGTTTTCTCTTACCTGCAATTTTCGAGCTGTGACTGTTCCGGAAAACTACTCGGTACTAAGTCATATAGGATACAAGACAAACATCTCTACAAGTCCCTCAAATCTAGGGACGCGCAGAGAATTTTGTACAAAATCTCTAGCGAACTGTATCCTGAAAAAACAATTCTTGATATGATATCGCGTGTTATTGGCGTGGTGTGGTGTGTGAGGAGCAAAGATGCCGAGTTCTGTTGATTTTAGCGGTAGACCATTTCATTTCATCGGCATTGGTGGGATTGGGATGTCAGCCCTTGCCTACATTCTAGCTAAACGCAAGTTGCCTGTGTACGGCTCCGACATTAAATCGAGTCACATAACCGAGCGCTTGCAAGGAATGGGAGCTCATATTTTTTGGAGTCAAGACGCCAGCAATTTTGAACTATTTCAAACGGCCCTTAACGGTAGCATTCCCGACTGCGGGCAACAGGAAAGGGCAGTATCCTCGATAGTGGCGGGTACGGTAGGGACTTCTGTCGCGACAGCCAAAGCTCTGCAATTGAACGGCAACGGTTCAAGCGCCCAAGCAATTCTGGGATTGCCTCAAGTAGTATGTTCGACGGCTATTCACCCAGCCAATGCCGAATATCGAGCTGCTTTAGATTTGGGCTGTCCGATTTTTCATCGATCGGATGTGTTGGCAGCGTTAATTCAAGATTACCAAAGCATAGCCGTAGCCGGCACTCATGGCAAAACTACTACTAGCAGCTTAATCGGCTTCATGCTGATGGCTGCGGGTCTAGACCCGACCATCGTAGTAGGAGGCGAGGTAAATGCTTGGGAAGGCAATGCCCGTTTGGGGGAAGGCCCCTACTTAGTGGCCGAGGCTGATGAATCCGACGGTTCTCTCGTTAAGCTGGTAGCCAAAATTGGCATAGTAACGAACGTGGAACTGGATCATCCAGACCATTACGATACCCTTGACCAGGTAATAGACACATTTAAGGTGTTTGCCCAAAACTGTCAAACCTTGGTGGGCTGCATTGACGACCAAATCGTCAAAGACTGCCTTCACCCTCATGTCAGTTATAGCTTGCAGCCGGACAGCGGTGCTGACTACACGGCTTCGGGCGTGGAGTACGGGGCAGAAAGCACCAAGGCTCGGATTTGGGAGCGAGGAGCTTTCCTGGGGGAAATGGAGTTGAAGTTGCTGGGCACACACAATCTCAGCAATGCACTAGCTGCAGTAGCAGTGGGTCGATTGTTGGGGTTAGAGTTTTCGGCGATTGCCCAAGCGATTGCTGGCTTTGAAGGAGCTCGCCGCCGTTTTGAGGTGCGGGGTTTTCACAATGACATCCTGTTTGTGGACGACTACGCTCACCATCCTAGCGAAATTCGTGTCACCTTGGCGGCGGCTCGCTTGCGTATCGAAGGTAGCGAAAAAAATCCCAAATCCCGAAGAGTGGTTGCAATTTTTCAACCCCACCGTTACAGCCGGACTCTGACATTTTTGCCAGAATTTGCTCAATCTTTTGGGGATGCTGATTTGGTTGTGGCTTGCGATATTTATAGTGCTGGGGAACCTAATTTAGGAGAGATTAGTGGGCAGCAAGTTGCTGATTTGATTGCTAAAGAAGGCCGAGAGGTTGAGTTTGCGCCTTCCCTGGAGTCAGTCACTAAGTTTTTAACCAAAAATCTGCAACCGGGGGATTTGGCTCTGTTTTTGGGCGCTGGTAATCTGAATCAGATTATTCCAGAGGTTATGGCTTTTTATCAACAAGCCGATCGCCCCGATTAGCTCGCGAACTGAGTAGAGTTGATCGACATTATGGCATGGCACTTTGTGCCGAAACTTCTGTCGGACGGCTCGCTCAAAGGGGCGACATAAGTTAGCTAAATGAATTTTCAACCACGTCTTCGAGCGAAGGTATTTTTAAGGATTTTCAAGATGGTGACTATCTCGAATGACTCCTCTGTTAAGGACAATCGGCGAGTGTATTCTCCTATTTCTTTGCGGGGAACTGATTGCAAGATTAACTCCCAAGTTTCGCTGGCGGGCCTGACTTCCTTCCGAGTCGGTGGCCCGGCCGAGTGGTACGTTGCTCCCCGCAGTATGGAGGCTTTGCAAGCGAGTTTTGCCTGGGCACACGATGAAGGGGTGCCGGTGACTCTGCTGGGTGCGGGTTCTAATTTGTTGGTGAGCGATCGGGGTTTGTCCGGTTTGGTCGTCGGCACTCGCTACCTCAAACAGGTGAATTTTAACCCAGAAACAGGTCAAGTTACAGCGGGGGCGGGGGAGTCAATTCCGCGCCTGGCTTGGTTGGCGGCTAAGCGGGGCTGGAAAGGCCTAGAATGGGCCGTCGGCATACCTGGTACAGTGGGAGGGGCTGTGGTGATGAATGCAGGCGCTCACAGAGGCTGTACTGCTGATATTCTGGTGAACGCTCGCGTCCTATCCCCAGGTGGCAAGGTGGAAATTCTGACTCCCCAAGAGTTGGAGTACCGCTACCGGACTTCGGTGCTCCAAGGGGGCGATCGGCTAGTAACAGAAGCGACTTTTCAGTTACAGCCGGGATTCGACCGATCGCAAGTAATGGCAGAAACTAATGACCATTTCAGCCAGCGGCGGACAACTCAACCTTACCACTTACCGAGCTGTGGCTCAGTCTTCCGCAACCCCGGCCCCAAGACGGCAGGTTGGTTCATCGAACAAGCGGGACTGAAGGGATATCAGATCGGCGGTGCACAAGTAGCTCAGCGCCATGCTAATTTTATTCTTAACTGCGGGTCGGCAACGGCCAATGATATTTTTCAAGTGATCCGCCACGTTCAACAGCAAGTCGAGCAGCGGTGGTCGCTGTTGTTGGAGCCAGAAGTTAGAATACTGGGAGAGTTTCCCTTCTAAGGCATCATTGAAGTAATACGGAAACGGCAGACTGCCAGCCCACACACCATCAAAAAGTAGTTGTCAAGAACCTCAGCCCTGACGGCATGAGGCTTGAAAGAGAAATCTAACAAGCCATCTTGACCCGCTATCGTCTTAACTGACTACGTTTTTTGAGTCACGACACCGGGCGAATGCGAAGCTAGTTCCCTGCTCTGTCGCTAGTAGTTAAACAGTTCTAAGGTCACTGGAACAGTGCTGCTAGCCGGCGCAAGCTCACTAAACAAAGGCGCGTGCTAACTTTACCCCAGAAATGGGAGATTGAGGACAACCATATCCTCACGGGGGGGCAACCATACCCCCCTAGCCCGCAAGGGGATTCAAATTAAATGTAAAGCCGTCCTGTAAGGACGGGGTTTCAGACCCGAGGAATTTTGATGACAAAATCAGGACAAGGATTTGGCTTCGGCCTGGGCAAAATGAAAGAACTGACTGAAGCTTTCAAAAAAGCTCAGCAGGTTCAAGAAGGAGCTAAAAAGCTCCAAGAAGAGTTGGATGTCATGGAAATTGAGGGAACTGCCGGCGGTGGCTTGGTCAAGGTTTTTCTCAGCGGCAACCAAGAACCCCGCCGCGTGGAAATCTCACCGGATGCCCTCGGTGAAGGTGCTGATGTGGTTTCTGAACTCGTCACGGTGGCGATGCAGGATGCTTACGCTAAGTCTACGATGACGATGCGGGAGAAAATGGAAGAACTCACCGGTGGACTAAATCTCCCCGGTTTCGGTTAGTCATTAGT
This sequence comes from Microcoleus sp. B9-D4, assembly GCF_036705105.1. Classification (NCBI taxonomy): domain Bacteria; kingdom Bacillati; phylum Cyanobacteriota; class Cyanophyceae; order Oscillatoriales; family Microcoleaceae; genus Microcoleus; species Microcoleus sp. B9-D4. The sequence goes on along the minus strand of NZ_JAUBTS010000093.1, from coordinate 12,452 downwards.
CATCGGTCAATTGTTGACTGTTGAGTGTTGACTGTTGACTGATTAAACTTTCTGGAAAACCGCTATAGTAAGGTGCGTCGCTGCTCCATGTTCGATGGAACTTGCAGATTGACTCTGAAAGCGACGCACCCTACAAATTAGCACTGTTGACTGTTGACTGACTAATAACTAATAACTAATAACTAATAACTACTAACTAATGACTAAATTATTGTTTGTCTGCCTCGGAAATATCTGCCGATCGCCCTCAGCAGAAAATATTATGAATCACTTAATTGAACAAGCTGGTTTGAGCGATCGCATCACCTGCGATTCGGCTGGAACTGCTAGCTATCACGTTGGCAGCCCCCCTGACAGGCGGATGGCATTGGCGGCGAGGAAGCGAGACATTGAATTGCTAGGCGAAGCCCGCCAATTTTCCAAAAACGATTTTGAAAATTTTGATTTGATTCTGGCGATGGATCGGGACAATTATCGCAATATTCTTGCCCTGGATGTGGCGGGAAAGTATAAAGATAAAGTGCGGCTGATGTGCGATTTTTGCCAGAAATACGACCTTAAAGAAGTGCCAGATCCTTACTACGGTGGCCCGGAGGGATTTGATCGAGTAATTGATTTGCTCCACGATGCTTCCGAGGGTTTGTTGGAGTACGTTGTCAGTCTGAAAAAATTAACAGTTGGCGGTCAGCAATCAATTTAAATTAAAAAAGTGCCTTTTTCCGCCCGAAAATTAGCAATGCTGTAGGGGGGACAACGCTAACAAAACTCGTAACTAGGGATATCACACTTGTTCCCGCTCCCCCTCCCAAAATGATACTGGGTGACAAAGAAAAAGTTAAACTGGTCAATACAAAATGGGGAGAATTGATACTCAAAGCAGCAATTGGCAGCAAAATAGATGGATACCAAGGCATTAGCCAAGGTGTAGCAAACAAAAACAAAGTCAGAGTCGTCCATCCAATATCTGATACCAAATTAATTTCCGAATCTTTTTTGCGGAATAATGATTTAATTAACGTGACTGCATAGTAAACAATCCAGCTTAAATAGGCAAAATATTTGAGGAATGATAGAATACTTTCCCTAGTTTCAACACTTACATTGGGCAAAAAATTCAGAAATAAATTGATCGCATGGTGAAAAGATCGAGCGGTTGCCCCGGCGGTTCCTGGATTTAAAAGACTTCTCCAAGCTGAAACTGTTGGCATAAATGTATAAGTGAGCACCGCGATAATTAATAAAGAAAGCAATACTGATGCTGCTAAATCTTTCCACCGACGCTGCTTGCAGAGGAAAGCAAAAACTAAGGGCAACCAAATTATAGGTAAGGTTTTTACTAAAAAACCTACCCAAATTGCTAAAATTCCTAAAACATAACGTTGGTAATAAATACAGCCTATCAAAACGATCAATGTATTGGCAAGAAGAACGTCAAGGTGAGCATTAGCTATTTGCTCGTTCAAGAGCATGGGATTGACTAAATAGGCCAGTGTTATGAGGTTACGGTTTTCAGAATTTGTTAGCAACCGCCAAATTAAGTAGCCATTGAGCGTGTGTACCAACACGCAGATTATTTTAAAAATATAAACTGCTACTAAAGGGCTAATTGAGCCACCAAGTGCTGATAGGGCAAAAAAGAATAAAGAAACTGGGCCGTAGGTAGAAGTTTGCCCCCAGTGGAGGAAGGGAGATACGTTAGAAATTAAGGTATCGGCATTATTCAGATAAGGATTAATTTTATGTAAGCTCATCGCTCCGTAATGCAAGTAAATATAAATATCACTGCTTTGGGGATAAGCTATGAGGGCAAGTGCGAGAAAGGGGATTGCATACTTGCAAATGTCTAGAAAGCTGGAACTTGTCTGTTTTTTTTTATTAGCCAAATAATATATGTAACTGTTGCTATCAAGTAGGAACCATTAATCAGAAGTCGGATGAGACTGAAACCGCTGGTAGGGAAATCGTTATAGTTTTCTCCACCCTGTAAAACGCTGTAATACTTGGTAATTCCCATTGATGTCATGGCAATACAGAAAATTATGGAAGCTGCTAGTGCGACAGCATATAGAATTTTCTGATTTTTTAAGTAATTGTTGACCATGATGTTATTTATTCAGCGGGGTAAGTGGAGGTAATTTTCTTGCCCAGAGCGTTGGCGGTTATCTGACTAAATGGTGTTCCATCGCAAAGCGAACGAGTTCTGCTCGGTTGTTGCTGTCAGTTTTTCTGAACAAGCTGCTGACGTGCTTTTCGATAGTTCGAGGGCTGAGGTTGAGTCGGGAGCCTATTTGAATATTAGAAAGACCTTCTGTCAGCAAATCTAGCACTTCTCGCTCTCGCTGCGTCAAACTCGGGGCATTGTGGCTTGGAGATGCCCGTGAAGCGGAGCTATCCCGTAGGGAATCGCCTGTGTTTGACTTTTGAGTTAAAAAATCTGCTTCTGGCTTGTCATTGGCTCTGCTGCGTGCCTCTGTTGGCGTTGGTTCGGGTTCCTGGGAACGAGAGGGGGCCTGAGCGATTAGAGCGTAGCGATCGAGCAAAGAGCGAATAACCGCCCCTAACTCTGGGAGTTCAAAAGGCTTAGCCAGATAATTGTCGCACCCCATCTGATAGCCGCGAATCCGTTCCTGCGTGGTCGTGCGTTCCGTCAAAAAAATCACCGGCAGCAAGCGGAAAGCGGGACGAGTCCGAACTCGCCGGACAAATTCGTAGCCATCCATCTGGGGCATTGTAATGTCGGTAACAATCAAGTGAGGCTGAAATTCATCTACCAAGCCTAAAGCTTCTTTGCCGTTCTCAGCAGCGATTACAGAGTATCCGGTAATTTCTAGATAATCGGTAATTGATAAGCGAGTCGCGAAATCGTCGTCAGCAACCAGAATAGTTAATGGCATGGGGGAATTAAAAATTAAACATTAAAAGTGACTAATTTCACTTTTAATGTTTAATTCTACTGTTTAATTCTCTTGATAACTTGCAGTTAAAGTAGCCGGTTGTCCTAATTTGCCCTCCAAAGCTACGCCGCGCCCGTTGGCTGCCAAATGCCGCAGAGTTTTGTAAATTGTCTCGATTTGCTCTGATCTTCCTGCTTTTTTGGCTAGTTCTGCTAAAGACAGAGGTTTTTGGGCGTCTTTGAGCACTTGCAGTACCCGTTGCTGCAAGTCCAATACAGCAGCGGCTGCTTTTTTGCCTGCTTCGACGCCCGGTTGGTGATAGGCATTGACATTCACCAAGGAACCGTAAAAACCTACGGCTCTTTCGTAGAGGGCGATTAATGCTCCTACTGTCCGAGGGTTGACTTGGGGAATTGTGACAGTAATGGAATCTCGGTGATTTTCGTACAAAGCTTGTCGAGTTCCCTGCAACAAACCCGACAAATAATCTCCTGAAGTGACGCCGGTTTCTACTTCTGGGGAAATGCCTTGCCTGTCTTGCAAAACTTCGATAAATGTTAGGAAGAAATTCGGCACGCCGTCTCGCAGTTGCTGGACGTAGGCGTGTTGGTCGGTGGTGCCTTTGTTGCCGTAAACTGCGATTCCTTGATGAACTGTGTTGCCGTCTAAATCTTCCTGTTTGCCGATCGATTCCATGACTAATTGCTGCAAGTAGCGGCTGAACAATAGCAGTGAATCTTTATACGGCAAAACTACCATATCTTTTTCGCCACGTCCGTTGCAAGCAAAATACCAGGACATTGCTAACAAGGCGGCGGGATTATGTTTGATTTCGGTGGTTCTGGTAGCTTCGTCCATGACTTTAGCGCCGTCGAGCATCGCCTGAATGTCGATGCCTTGCAAAGCTGCTGGCAAAAGTCCTACTGCTGAGAGTTCCGAAGTGCGTCCTCCCACCCAGTCGGCCATCGGGAAGCTGGCAATCCAGCCTTCGGATTTGGCTAATTTGTCTAGTTTGCTGTCTGTTCCAGTGATGGCAATTGCTTGTTTGGCAAAATCCAGTTTTTGGGCGGCGAAGGCTTTTTGAACTTCGATCATGCCGTTGCGGGGTTCGGGGGTGCCGCCGGATTTGGAGATTGTAATTACTAGGGTGCTGGCGAGTTTGTCTTTAATTTTGTTGAGGACTCGATCGATCCCGGCGGGATCTGTGTTGTCGATAAAATGTATTGCTAGGGGGGGAATGTCTGGGGATAAAGCTTCGGCGACAAATTGGGGGCCGAGGGCCGAACCGCCGATGCCGATCGAAATTATGTCGGTAAATTGCGGAGCAAAGGGCGGTTTAATATCGCGGTTTTGAACTTTTTTGACAAATGTTTCGACTTGTGCTATCCCTTCGACTATTTCTTGTTTTAATTCTGGAGTGGGAGCTAAATCGGGGTTTCGCAGCCAGTAGTGGCCCACCATGCGGTTTTCGTCGGGATTGGCGATCGCACCTGCTTCTAAAGCTGCCATGTCTTTGAAAGCTTTGTCAAATTTGGGCTTCAGTGCTGCTGCGAAAGCGTCGTCGAATCCCATGCGGCTGATATCGAGGTAAAGTCCCAATCCCTCGTGATAGTAAAGCCAGTCTTGATAGCGTTGCCAGAGTGCTGCGGCGTCCATAGGAATTCTCTACAATTTTTTTAATGTTCGATCGGCGTCGTCAGGAATCCACCAATTGTAGTTTAAAACGATCTGATGTACGGCTTTTGCAGAATCCTAATAAATTTAAGCATTAATCGTCTGAAGGCAGCCGGAACAGAAGGCAGTCAGAGCATTCGGCAGAATTAAACAATAAAAATATGACTTGGGCAACAGTCTTCGTAGGTAGATCCCCCATTAATGGCCACACCCCATAGATAGATCGAAGCGGCACAGAGATTTAACTGTGGTCGGCGTTGGCGTTTGGGCCCTGGTTTCACAATATTCAAATTCGGGCTATCGGGCTCTGTAAAATAGGCATTGCGGTGAGGTTAAATATACTTTTAGCTGTCACTCCATAATCGGCTAAAAATATAGTTAACAACGGTCAACTATCTGAAGTGTAGTATAATATACAGATATTAGAATTAAAGTGCGATCGACTATGCTTGCTCTATCTCCCGAATTAAAAGAAAGGTTAGCAACTCCACTCAAAATCGGCGATTTTGAAGTTAAAAGCCGCGTCCTGCAATCGCCCTTATCCGGCGTTACCGATTTGGTATTTCGCCGCCTGGTACGTCGCTACGCGCCGGATTCGATGATGTACACGGAAATGGTGAACGCTACGGGTTTGCACTACGTGAAGCAACTGCCGAGAATTATGGAAGTTGACCCGAACGAGCGCCCGATTAGCATTCAATTGTTTGACTGCCGGCCGGATTTCTTGGCAGAAGCGGCCCAGAAAGCAGTGGTCGAAGGAGCAGATACTGTTGATATTAATATGGGCTGTCCGGTTAACAAAATTACTAAAAACGGCGGCGGTTCTTCCCTGCTGCGAGACCCGGAAACGGCCGAGGCAATTGTGCGGGCTGTTGTGGAAGCGGTAGATGTTCCTGTCACGGTTAAAACTAGGATCGGTTGGACGGACAAAGAAATTAATATTTTGGAATTTGCGAAGCGGATGGAAGATGCGGGAGCAAAAATGATTACCGTGCACGGCCGCACTCGATCGCAAGGTTACACCGGCCCGGCAAAATGGGAGTGGATTCGCCGAGTGAAAGAAGTTTTATCGATTCCAGTTATTGCTAACGGGGATATTTTTTCAGTGGAAGCAGCGATGCGATGTCTGGAAGAAACCGGCGCCGATGGAGTGATGTGTTCGCGGGGAACTTTGGGCTATCCTTTTTTGGTGGGAGAAGTTGATTATTTCTTGAAAACTGGTGAAGAAAAGATAGCTCCGACACCAATTGAACGCCTCGAATGTGCTAAGGAACATTTGCGGGCTTTGTGGGAATATAAAGGTGAAAGCGGTGTTTGCCAAGCGCGCAAGCACTTAACCTGGTATGCTAAGGGTTTCCCCGGCGCTGGGGAATTGCGGGGTGTGTTGGCTGTGGTAGAAACGGTTGAACAAGGTTGCGATTCGATCGATCGCGCGATCGAGCAATTGCCCGCATAAACCTTACCCGCAGATGTCAACTAGGGATTACAGAAACAAAATTCACCTCTGCGGGCTAAGATTTAAGACACAGTTAAAAATTTGTGGGTGGGGGAAAGCATGGATTCCTTAAAAGGGCGAGATTTATTAAGTCTGGCAGATTTAAGCATTGACGAATTAAATTATTTGCTGGATCTAGCAGCCAGTTTAAAATCGGGAATGGTCAAGCTGAAACGCAATAAAGTTCTCGGCTTGTTATTTTCCAAAGCTTCAACGCGAACGCGGGTAAGTTTTACGGTAGCAATGTATAAATTGGGAGGGCAAGTGATTGACCTTAATCCCAACGTTACCCAAGTCAGCCGTGGTGAACCTTTGGTAGATACAGCCAGGGTGTTAGACAGATATTTAGACATTTTGGCGATTCGGACTTTCGAGCAAAAGGATTTAGCAACTTTTGCTAACTATGCCAAAATTCCTGTAATTAATGCGCTGACAGATGACGAACACCCCTGCCAAGTGCTGGCGGATTTAATGACAGTAAAAGAGTGTTTTGGCAAGCTAGAAGGATTGACCCTGACTTATTTGGGCGATGGCAATAATATGGCTAATTCGCTGATGTTGGGCTGTGCCATGACGGGAATGAATGTAAGAATTGCTTGCCCTCAAGATTTCCAGCCGAATGCTGAGATAGTGGAAAAAGCTAAGAATATTGCTAATGGAAAAACAGAAGTTACTGTGACGGCGGACGCAGAAGCTGCTGTGAAGAATGCTCAAGTGATTTATACTGATGTTTGGGCGAGTATGGGACAGGAAGAGGAAGCAAAAATCAGGATTCCTTTGTTTGAACCCTATCAGGTAAATGAACAATTGCTGAAGTTAGCAGATAAGAATGCAATTGTATTGCACTGTTTGCCCGCACACCGGGATGAAGAGATTACCGATGCAGTGATTGAAGGCAGTCAATCGCGCGTTTGGGATCAGGCAGAAAATCGGATGCACGCTCAGCAAGCTTTGCTAGCAAGCATTCTAGAAAGCGATTAGGTTTGTAGTAACGACTTCATGCCTTAAAAATGTTGTCAGTAAATATGTCGCCCGTTCGCCAGTCCGCCAGGGGTTTAAACCCCTGGCTCAAAGCTTAAGTCGGTTAAAACCGACTGCGATTATTATACCAATTTCATAAAGTAGCGCTAGATATTACCCCCCCAACCCCCCCTTATTAAGGGGGGGCTAAGACTTCATCCATAGCACATCTTTAGAAAAATGGTATTAGATTTATGGTATCGATTTTTTAGGCGAATAAAATTGCCGATGAATTCAAAATAGTTGGCGGTTTTTACCAACAGATTAAATGCTTGCCTCTCTATCTTCTCTCTCTGCGCCCTCTGCGCCCTCTGCGGTTAATAAAAATTATTAAGTTCGCAGCGCGAACCTATGGCATAATTGGTGGCAACATTGCCTGAATTGCGATATTAAAAGTAGGAAAGTGCAACGGAGAAACGATCGCGCTTTCTCCCAGAATAACCTCGCTTTGATACCCCTCTTCCGCAGGTTCTCGAAAAACGTGGAGTTGTCTTTCGTTGACATTGAGCACCCAATAATCGGCAATTCCCGATCGCGCGTAAGCTTTGGCTTTAATTTCGCGATCGTAAGCTAAGCTGCTGTCTGCTACTTCAATAATTAAATATACTTCTGATGGAGTCGGATGGTGAGTCGCATAGTCAAAGGCATCGATTCTGACTACAGCGATATCCGGTTCTGGTTCGGAATTGTCATCAAGGGCGATCGGATCTTGCATTCGTACCCACGCCAGATTTGCAAAAAGGCTTTGCAGCAATCTATCTGTACGCCCTAAAGCGGAGGTGTGAGCAGTTCCTTTTGCACTCATTTTGATGATATTTCCTTCAATTAATTCAATGCGTTCCTCTGGGTGAAAAACTCCCATCTCTCCCAGTTTATGATACTCTTTAACTGTCCATTTACGGAGCGTGAAAGGGGCTTCTGTTATTAGCATAGTTTCACCAAAAATATCGCAATTCCATCTAAGATAATTTAATTGTAGCTTAGGTAAAGTATGCAGCGGTAATCAGAGCCGGATTGTGCAGCATCTATCTGCGATCTCTGCGGTTAATAAAAAAACCATAAAGTGATTCAGGTTTCGATCGCAGAATGGGCATAAATTGCCAACTGCGATCGATTTCGCAAGTTTAACCGATTCAGTAAATGAGTGACATGAGTCTTCACTGTTCCCTCAGAAATAAACAACTGCTGGGCAATATCTCGGTTGGCTAAACCTTTACCAATCAACCGCAATACCTCTTGTTCGCGCGGGGTTAATTGTGCCAGTGCAGGGAGTTTCGAGAGTTGAGTAGTAGGTGTTGGAGTCGTAGGTGGTGCACAAAATCCTGTTATTAGCTTATCCATTAAACCAGGAGCCAGTTGAGTATAACCCGATTGCACCAAACGAATTGCTTGTGCTAACTCTTCCGATGGCATATCTTTCAACAAATAGCCCTTGGCTCCGGCTCGCATCGCATCAACAATGTATCCATCGTCATCAAAAGTAGTTAAAACCAAGACACTCGTGTTGGGAAATGACTGACAGATCAGGCGAGTTGCTTCTCTACCATCCATCACGGGCATTTTTAAATCCATTAATACAACATCGGGTTGGAGAGCTTCGACTTGCTCTATGGCAGCTTTACCGTTGTGGGCAATTCCAATCACTTCTAAATCTGATTCTAGGCTTAACATAGCCTTCAGCCCTTGGCAGATAAGCTGCTGATCGTCAACTAACAACAGACGAATCATGGGATATTCCTAAAATGTATTATCCCATGATAGTTCTTAATTACACAGACAAAGAAAAAACGCCAAAAGAGGTTACGTTAATTTTACACTTTGTTACATCAAGTAATTTATTTTCGCCTACCTACTTAACGGCAGGCTAACATCGATTCTACACCCCGCTCCGGGTGATGTTTCCAGGTGAAACTCTCCGTTGAGAGAAGCAATTCGCTCTTGCATCCCTCGCAATCCAAACCCGCCAGTACCACTTTCTAATTGGAACCCCCGCCCGTTATCTTCAAGAGTCAAAAGCACTCGATCGCACGTTGTTTGCAATTGCAGGCGAACCTCGGTAGCTTGGGCGTATTTGCAAATGTTGGTCAACGCTTCTTGCACGATGCGATACAGCGTTTTGACAACTTGAGGTAGTAACACAACTTCCACGCAAATGCTGCTGGTAACAGTGACGCCCGTACTCTGGCGAAAGTCTTCCATCAGCGAGACAATCCCCTGTTCCAAAGGTTCTTCTGCCTCTGCGTCTGCCCTTAGCGCATTTACCGATTGTCGAACTTCTTTCATCGCCACCTTACCGAGTCGCTGGGCTTGTTCCAAAAACGGTTGTGCCTCTATGGGGTCATGCTGCCAGAGTTTCATGGCGGTTTGCAGTTGAATGTTGAGCGAAGTCAAGGCGTGACCCAGGGAATCGTGAATCTCTCTGGCAATGCGATTGCGTTCCTGAACCGCTGCTAAATCTTCTATTTGCAGGGCATATTCCCGTAGCTGTGCGTGGGCTTGCGATAGTTGTTCCTGGGTTCTGCGTTCTGCTAGTAAGGTACTGACCAACTGCGACACGAAAAATAGCCCCAATCCAAACATCAACAATTCTGCCGTCTGGTGCATCCAAATTTGCTGTTGCTCGACATTAGGCAACATTAGGGGTATCAGTCTTTGAAGATACTGAACTTGATGAAACATATACATTACCAGCGACAGACCTGCCACAATCCATCGACCGGGGGATGCAAATAAAAAACAACTGCGAATTAAGACGATTAAATACAGGGTCGGTAGGATATGCAGATATCCCAAGGTAGTTCCGTAGAAGATCAGACCCATTTCGCTCGCCGTATAGAGATAGCGAAACGAAGTTTTGCCAGCAGGCAAGATCCATCCCATCAAGCCCAGGGATATCAGGATCAGAATGTGCTGTACGGGAAGACTTTGACGCTGCCACGCTTCGATGGCGGCCATCACTCCACAACTGCCTAACATGATCCATTCGGTGTACAGCAGAAAGCGAAATGGTTGAGGTTGGGTTTTTAGTAGGGATGCGATCGCCGTCATGACATGGCCTCCAGTAGTTCTGGCTCTCAAATATTCCCCAAAAATACTGCAAGTCAGAGTGAATGTCGATAAAACTCGGCAATTTTCTAACTTTCGCTGATGCCACCCCTCGGAACTATGACTAAAGTTATAGCCGATCGGGATAGGCCGCGCGAACATCGGACTCGGCAGTGATGGGCGATCGCAACTTTTGGCAGATGAGGGGGCGATCGAGAATATCCATTTCGTTGATGTCAGATCGAGACGTTTTTCAGATGTGTTGAACCGAGTTGATTTCCTAAGATTGTGACATAGCAAACCAAAGCAAACACTTTTGATTTGCCTCAATAATTCACTTAATATCTAGGAGCAACGAACATGGCTTTAATTAATGGAACCAACGGCAACGACAATCTGAACGGTACTTCGGGTAACGATACCCTGCGGGGATTAGACGGAAACGATAATCTGTTTGGCGGTTTTTTTGGGGACGATCTTCTGGATGGTGGAAACGGAAACGATACAGCGACCTATCTGGGATTTGGCAATAACATAAATGCTTCCTTAGAGACGAACAAAGCAACTTTTTTTGGAGGTAGCGGGACTTTCATCGGTATTGAAAACTTAATTGGCGGTAACAATCAAGATGTCTTAACTGGCAACGGTTTTGGCAATCTGATCGATGGTAGTTTTAGCAATGACGACATCTCCGGTCGAGGAGGGAACGATCGCCTAATTGGTGGAGCCGGATTCGATACTTTAAAGGGAGAACTAGGAAACGATAACCTGCGAGGTGGTAACGATACGGATTTGCTAGAAGGTGGCGATGGGTTTGATTTCCTAGCTGGCGACAAGGGCAACGATACGATGATCGGTGGCAGCGGCGATGACGCATTTGAATGGGTGGATGGCGACGGCAGCGATTTGATTCAAGGCGACAGCGGTCGCGATAACTTATTATTCAACGGTTCGATCGCGCAAGGGGATAATATTGATCTCACCCAATCGGGCTTGAACATTGTATTGCAGCGCACCAATCTCGTCCCCGTAACCTTAACAACCACAGGCATAGAGAGTTTCAATGCAATTAACGGTGGCGGTGGCGATGATGTGTTAAGTGTCCGCAATCTAGGCGCGACAAGCGGTGTCGAATTTATCCAATTCACGGGGGGAGAAGGCAACGATCGCCTGAATACAACTAATGTATCAGCAAACATCAATGCTAGTGGTGGTAACGGAAATGATATTCTCGTAAGCAGTAACGGGAACGACGAGCTATTTGGTAATGGAGGAAGTGACGTTCTTTCCGGGGGTAACGGGAGCGATCGAATTACAGGTGCCGAAAGAGGAGGAGGCAAGGGTGAAATTGATGTGCTAATTGGCGGTGCAGGAGCAGATACTTTTGTACTCGGAGAGCTCGGGCAAACCCGTTATGATGATGGCAACGGCTTGTTAGACAATGCTGCGGACTTTTTCAATGGTAACATTGGCATTGATGGTCTGACCGATTTTGCCCGCATCTTAGACTTCAGAATCGGTGAGGATGTCATTCAACTGGGTGGGTCGAGCAATAGCTACGTGCTCAGAGCCGTCCCCAATTCCCTGCAAGGAGGGGCTGTCAATGCAGATATGGGAATTTTCAAGAACAATGGATTTGCACAGCCCCTTGAGTTAATTGCGATCGTTCAGGATGCACCCTCTGGTCTAAATATCAACAATTCAGCGCAATTTAAATTCAGCTAGTTTTCAGGCTATCGCACTGCTTTAATTGTAAATAAAATACGGTGTTGTGTGGCACAAAAAACACACAACACCGTTTGGTGATCGACCCAAACATTGCCCGCAGTTTAATATTGGGGGAATACCAGAAACGCCAGCCGTTGTGGCTTGAGATTTAAGATATTGTCAGGTCGATCGGGCGCTATAAGATAGTTTGCGGTAATAGTTTCAGCCTAACTTGTTTTCATGCTGTCAGCTTAATGCGTTTTCTCGCAGTCCGGGGTTTAAACCCCTGCCTCATAGCTTAAGGAATGAGAATTAAATAACTTAGAATTTTGATGGTTCTTGTGGGATGGGCGTCCCGCCCGTCCAGAAAGGGGGGCTAAGCTGCTACGCCTCTAAATTGAATACAGAGACGGGCAGGATGCCCGTTCCACAATAGTTGTAGAAAAATTGACGGTCAAATTAGATGCACAGCAGCTTAAGAGTGCCCAACCCCTACTTCCCACAAACTTGTGTAAATTATTTAATTCGCATCATAAGGATCGCGAATTAAATAACTTACAATTTTAATTTTTATTGTGGGATGGGCGTCCCGCCCGTCCAAAAAGGACGGGCGGGAC
>NZ_JAUBTS010000092.1:0-18291 GCF_036705105.1 Microcoleus sp. B9-D4 | reverse complement strand
TCCCGCCCGTCCAAAAAGGACGGGCGGGACGCCCATCCCACAAAATTGTGGAAGTTATTTAATTCTCATTCCTTACTAAAAATTACACGCTAAGTTTAATTTATTTTTTGCTGCAGAGGAATCTCGATCGCAAATTCGGAACCTTCTCCCAATACAGAATTGCAAGAAAGCTTGCCACCGTGTTTTTCTACTATAATAGAGTGGGAAATCGCCAATCCTAAGCCAGTTCCTTTACCAATGGGTTTAGTAGTGAAAAACGGGTCAAACAAGCGCTTTTGCACATCTTCGCTCATCCCAGGGCCGCTGTCAGCTATCCAGATGGCAACGCTGTTATTGTCGGTTACTTGGGTGCGAATCGTAATTGCGAGATTTGTGTCGGTGCGATTGGAGTCCTTTATCTCCATTTCCAATGCGTCTAGCGCATTGCTTAACAAATTCATAAATACTTGATTTAACTGACCGGGATAACATTCAACTAAAGGCAAATTACCGTATTCTTTAATCACATTAATTGTCGGGTGATCGGCTTTATGTTTGAGGCGGTTTTGCAAAATCAGCAGCGTGCTTTCAATGCCTTCGTGAATGTCAACTTGTTTCTTTTCGGCTTCGTCAAGTCTTGAAAAAGTTCGCAGGCTCAAAACTATGTCGCGGATGCGATCGGCTCCGACTTTCATAGATGCTAAAATTTTAGGTAAATCTTCAATAAGATAATCAATTTCCAAGTCTTCCCTTGCATCTACAATTCTTGCGCTAGGCTGCGGGTATTCCTTCTGGTAAAGTCGCAGCATTTTTAACAAGTTTTGAGTGTATTCGCTGGTGTAGGTGAGATTGCCATAGATAAAATTAACCGGGTTGTTAATTTCGTGGGCGACACCTGCTACTAACTGTCCCAAACTCGACATTTTTTCACTTTGAATTAATTGAGTTTGGGTACGTTGGAGTTCGCGCAAGGTTTCTTCTAGCTGTTGAGTTTGAGCTTGAGCTAGTCGGGCTGCTTGGCGGGTTTGGGTGTAAAGTTCGGCGTGGTCGATCGCGATCGCAATTTGAGCGACCACCGCTTGCATCAGTTCGACTTCCGATTCGCTCCAATTTCGCACGGAGATAGCCTGATAGCAGGTAATCACCCCAATATCGCCTGCCGCAGTATGAATTGGCAGCGACAGCACTGAGTTAAAATTTGAAGCCTGGAAAAGTTCGCGCAATTCTACATCTTCAAAAGTGCTGACATCATCAATTCGCAGAATTTCTCGCCGCAAAATCTGTCGCACTGCGAGACTAGATTTGTCGTCTACAGGATAAGTGCCAAGCATACTCGGCAAATCTGCATTCTTCGCTTCGTAAGTTACTTCCCAAACCGGAGGATTGTTGTTGGGGCGATACCAAGTGAAGATGCACCAATCTAGGTGCATCAGATTGCGAATTTCTTGAACGGCGGTTTCTACAATTGTGTCTAAATCTAAAGAAGTGCGGATTTGGTTGGCAATTTGATTGAGCAGTAGTTCTCGCTGAGCTTGTTGTCTAAGCGCTTGTTCCGATCGCACTAAAGTTTCTTCTGCAAGTTTGCGATCGGTTAAATCTTGGATCACTCCTTGGATAATTTTTTCATTTCCCACCTCGATGATTGTCAGCACCACTTCTGCGGGAAAATCAGTACCGTCTAAGCGCTGATGAACCCAATCAAAACGGTGCTTTCCCCGCTCAAAGGCGATGGCTATCATGTCGTGGGCCAAGCTCAAAGAATCTCTGCCGTTGGGTTGCAAAGGAGGCGAGAGTTTGCCAGGGTTTTGACCGTACAACTCTTGCGGGGCGGTGCAGCCGAATAGTTTTAGGGTGGCTGTGTTGGCATCGGTGATGGCATTGTCACATAACATAAAAACAGGCAAACTGGTTAATTCGTAGAGCGATCGAAATTTGGCTTCCGACTGCTGCAATGCGGCTTCTGTTTGCTTGCGATCGGTAATGTCGGCAACCATTGCCAAAGCGCCCACATAGCGTCCCTGTTTGTCTGCCAAGGAATTAGTAGAAACCATCGCCCACAAGTCCCTGCCGTCTCGGCTACGGAACTTAAAATCGAGCTGTTCGCGAATTCCTTCACGGCGGCGTTTGAGACTGATTTGTGCGATCGCCATGCCTTCTGCATCCATGAAAGCAAATAGCGACTCCCCGATCATTTCCTCTGGAGTGCAGCCGAGCATATCGGCCATTTTTTGGTTGACAAAAGTAGTTTTACCATCCGTATCTATCATCCAAATTCCTTCGTCTGCTGTCTCGACAATGCACCTGTATTTGTCCTCGCTTTCCCTAAGCGCTTCTTCTGCTAATTGGCGAGCCGTAATGTTTTGAGTCATTAGCAAACCGCCGATAATTTCTTGCCGTTCGTTTCTGACTGGCAAAGTATAACCGAGGTAGATGCGATCGCTGTAAATAAATTCTGTAACAACTGTTTCTCCTGCCAGTGCCGCCCGATAATTTGGCTCGACAGCAGCGCAAAAATCTGGCTCGAATACTTCCCAGATTGTCTTGCCTTCCATCAACTCTTTGGAAAGCCCCACCGCGGCTAGTTCTGTACCTTCTACCAGCGTGTAGCGCATTTCTCGATCGAACAACATCACCGCACCGTTAGGAAAGTTGCTTGCCATAGTGCGGTAAAGCTGTTCGCTTTTTTGCAGCGCAGCTTCTGCTTGTTTGCGATCGCTAATGTCAACTACGACTGCACCGATGCCGAGAGCCTCGCCATCTTTGTCTAGCAATGGAAAATAAGAGCCTGTCAGGTGTCGGACAAACCCAGGCTTTCTGGGATTGTCACCACTCATCTCAATATTAATTAATGGTTGTTTTTTTCTCAAAATTTCTTCGTACAAAGGCTCTATTATTGGAGCCATATTCGGCAATATTTCGCGTACCGTCTTGCCGATGTGTTCTGCGGGACTCAAGCAATTTATTTCTGCTAGAAATTGATTAATTTGCACGTAGCGCAATTGCGAGTCCAAAATACAAAGTCCCGCCGGCGCTTCCTTCAAAAAGGCATCAAATAGTGATTGTCTCTGTGCTAATTCTTGTTCTAAAGCTTTGCAAATGCTGAGATCTGTTAAAGAGCCAATCATCCCCACAACTTCTCCAGTTTGGTCTTTCAATAGCGAGAGCATCAGGTGCGAGGAAAATTTTTCTCCAGATTTACGGCGTGTGATAACTTCAATTTCATGATCGCCTTTTTCTTGTAGCGGTTTGATGACTTGCTCTAACAAAAATTCGTGCTGTTCTGGCGGGTAAATTAAAGAAACGTGCTGTCCGATAGCCTCAGTTGCTTCATAGCCGTATAACTTTTGGCAGGCTTGATTCCAAATGGTAATCGAGCCGTCCATATCTGTAGAAATCACCGCTTCGTGAATTTGGTCGATAATTTGACTTTGGAGACGCAATTTTTCTTGAGCCTGTTCCAGTTCGGCGATTTTTTCTTCGAGTAGTTTCTGAGTTTTTTCCAGTTCCGCAGTCTGCTTTGTCAGCAATTTTTCCAGATGTGAATTGCCTTGCGGGGGCGCTGATTCCAGGGGAGCGCTATTTTGATCCCGATTATTAAAGATTTCTTCAACACTTAGCCAAATCGCGCACTGTCCCTCTGTTTCAATTGCCCGCTCGGAAACTCGCACGGGTACGAGATGCTGGTTTTTATGTTTGTATGCTGCTTCGCACAGGTGCGTGTGGCTATTTTTTGCTTGACATTCTAGATATTTTTCTGGACCCGCGCACTGTGTTTGCTGAATTTCCCAGTAGTTGAGGTGGAGAGTTTCTGCAACTGTGCGGCCGATAATACTTGCAAAAGCTGGATTTACGTCGAGAAAAGTCCCGTCCGTCCGGCACAATGCCAGCCCGATAGGGCACAGTTCTAACAATTGGCAACGGGAGCGATTGCGCTTGGCTTTTCCTAACTGGCTTTGCATCTGACCTAGCTGGACTTGGTTTATTTAATTATATCTTTATTATCTTGTTTATTGCTGTGACTTTTATGCTTCATTAAGCAAGAGAGAAGAAGGAAGAAGGAAGACTTCCTTCTTCCTTCAATTAATCGCGGGCAATACCTTCGGATCGGGCAGCCAACTGCACTGCACCGGCGACAGCAATGGCAACTCTTTCGTCAAAAACCGACGGTATAATGTGCTCTTTGTCAAGCTGGGAAGGACTGACTAAAGAGGCGATCGCATAAGCTGCTTCCAAGTACATAGTGGGCGTAATCGTGGCAGCTTTGCAGTCCAAAGCGCCTCGAAATATCCCCGGAAATGCCAAAACATTGTTAATTTGATTCGGGTAATCGCTGCGTCCGGTTGCTATGATCGCCGCATCTTCCATAATTAATTCTGGCTGAATTTCGGGAATGGGATTTGCCATTGCAAAAACAATGGGATTTTCGGCCATCGAACGCACCATGGATCGGGTGACTACGCCGGGGGCGCTGACGCCTAAAAATACATCGGCACCGGCGATCGCATCTTCCAAAGTACCGCTCGAAGCCACGGCAAATTCTAGTTTTTCTGGGTTCATATCCGTGCGGTCTTCGGAGAGGACGCCTTTGGAGTCGCACATGATGATGTTTTGGGCACCTGCTTTACGCAACAACCGGGCGATCGCGACTCCGGCCGCACCGGCTCCGTTTATCACGATACACACTTCTGCGATAGTTTTTTTGACGATTTTCAAGGCATTAATTAATGCTGCCAAACTAACAATCGCAGTGCCGTGCTGGTCGTCGTGAAAGATCGGAATATCTAAGGTTTCTCGCAATCTTGCTTCGATTTCAAAGCAGCGGGGAGAAGAAATATCTTCGAGGTTAACGCCGCCAAAAACCGGGGCGATATTCTGCACTGTGCGAATAATTTCCTCGGTATCTTGGGTATTCAAACAGATAGGAAAGGCGTCAATACCTGCAAATTCTTTAAATAGCATGGCTTTGCCTTCCATAACTGGCAGTGCGGCGGCAGGGCCGAGGTTTCCCAGTCCTAAAACTGCGCTACCGTCGGTAACAATGGCAACAGTATTTTGTTTGATTGTGAGGTTATAAACTTGTTGCGGGTCATTGGCGATCGCCGTGCAGATGCGGCCCACTCCTGGAGTGTATGCCATTGCCAAATCCGACTGGCGTTTGAGGGAAATTTTGCTAACTACGCTGATTTTGCCGCCGCGGTGCAAGTTGAAAGTGCGATCGTACACGTCGATCACTCTGATATCTGGCAGTCCTTTCACTGCTTGCACTATTTCTTCATTGTGTTCGAGGCTGGAGGCATCGACGGTGATATCGCGAACGGTAGTGGCGCGGGTTTGCTCGATCAAGTCGATTTGGCCGAAGTTGCCGCCGACAGATGCGATTGCGCTGGTGACTCTTGCCAGCATTCCCGGCTGGTTCGGCAGAGCCACCCGAATTGTTAAACTAAAGCTGGGGTTCGGTGTCAGTTTTACCATGATTCCTTGATTTCAGATTTAAGAATTTCAATCTTAGATTTTATCCCCAATGTTAGGCATAAAATTTAATAATTCAAATTTTTAACTAAAATTTTTAACAAATTCTATGAGCCTGTGGTACGATCGCTCTGCACTGTCAGGGGTGTGGCTGGAAAACAGCTCTTTTTTTGAGTAAAGCTTTGCTCTGTTTCTAGCTGGTGACCAGGAATTTCAAAGGTGGTACCCGCCACGTGATTTATCCGTGGAATCAATCCCAAATCGAAAATCAAAAATCCTCAAGAAAGAGCATTTATCTCGCGCAAGTCAATCTAAAATCTAAAATCTAAAATCTAAAATTGATTGACTCTCCCACAAACAGTCTATTTTCTGTCAATTTCCCAGCGAACCGCGAATATGAAGCGCGGGGGTAGAAACCGGATTTCTGAGGTTAACTGGCGGAAGTCTTATCTATTTTTGAGAATATTTCTGCTTATTCTGAACATCAGCAGATAATTCGCAAAAATCTATTTTCCAGCGATACCGCCTAATTCCTGCTGCTGTCTTTTGAAGCGAGACACCCAGGAGAGTTGATGCGGCTTTTTGGTGGCCTTTATGGGGAATGTAAAAAGTAGATGCACGGCTGTTTGAGCCGGCAGGTAAAAATCTGAGCGACTGACAAGCGGGCCTTTGATATATATTTTGTCTGATTTAACACTTGCCAAAGATTGCGAGTGCAACCTTGCAAACGCTCTAAATTACCTGCACGCTTTGCCCGATAATTCCAGGGATTGTAACTAACAGACAATCTACCCCGCGCCACCACGAGCACAGCTTGGGCCGAATCGTGTTGAGTTGCTGGTTGCTAACTGTCAATTTTACCGATCGGCCGCAGCATCGGCCCATATAATTGTAAAGAATTTGCAAGCCAGACAATCTGGGGGAACTTTTTCTAAGTCTTGCAGATCGACCGATTGCTCTGCCTCGCTGCCGGGAGGAACTATGCACAGGGCAACTTGTCCGACTCCTGCCATGAGTTCGGCAACTCGCTCCAAAATACTGTCCATTTTTTCCATTAGTTGCTCTGCTGCATCGAGACTCGGCGCGATGATGAAAAAGGTTTTGACTCCATCGGGACAAGGAGCGAAGCCAAGGGTACACTCTCGTAATAGTGCTTGGGCGGAGAGACTGAAACCGTCGTAGAAGCGAGCGATTACTGCTTGATAAAAGGCGATTGTCAGAGAGCGATCGCCAAAAATTGGTTGAGATAACATAACTACTTCCTTTCGTAGGATTTTTGGGAGCATTGAAAAAATTTTAACATACCTTAATGTAAGCGATTTAACAAAATGATCTAGCGATCGAGATCAGTGGCTAGATGTGATAATTTTAAATTTGTGTAGCGATCGCAACTGTGATAAAATGTACTCTGTGCTATCACGGCCAGTGATTTTGATCGCATCAGCAGCTCAAAGCTAAGTACAAAATTTCCTAGTAGGTGAGGAAAGGGGGAGAGGGCCAGAGGGAGAGAACCAGAGGGAAATTACCTAAGTAATAAGAGTATTATTGGCAAAAAGTGCTTAATCTAGAGTTTAAAATAAACATCCAATCAAAATATTCAAGATGAACTCGATCGCTCAACAGTTAAAAGCAAAATTTGAAAAAGCATTCACCGCTGCATTCGGCGAAAGTTATGCAGGTGCAGATCCGATGCTAGCCGCCGCCAGCAATCCCAACTTTGGGGACTTTCAGTGCAACGCGGCGATGAGTTTGGGGAAAAAGTTAGGAAAGCCCCCACGGACGATCGCCTCGACAATCATCGAAAATCTAGATATTACCGACATCTGCGAAACCCCAGAAATCGCCGGGCCCGGTTTTATCAATTTGAAGCTGAAACCCGCTTATTTGGAAGCGCAAATTAGTGTGATCGCCGGCGACTCGCGTTTGGGGATTGAACCGGCGAAAACGCCTCAGACAATCGCGATCGACTTTTCGAGTCCGAATATAGCCAAAGAAATGCACGTCGGACACTTGCGATCGACAATCATCGGAGATGCGATCGCCCGCATCCTCGAATTTCAAGGCCACGACGTACTCAGAATCAACCACATCGGCGACTGGGGCACCCAATTCGGAATGCTGATCGCATATTTGCGCGAAGTTCACCCCGAAGCCCTCACAACCGCTGACGCCTTAGACTTAGGCGATTTAGTCGCATTTTACCGCCAAGCAAAACAGCGCTTTGACGCAGACGAAACCTTCAAAGAAACCGCCCGCCAAGAAGTAGTAAAACTGCAAGCAGGCGCCGAAGACACCCGCCGCGCTTGGAAATTGCTGTGCGATCAATCCCGCCGCGAATTTCAAGTAATATACGATTTGCTCGATATCCAATTAACCGAACGCGGCGAATCGTTTTACAATCCCTTATTGCCCGCAGTAGTCGAAGATTTAACCAACTTAGGTTTGTTAGTAGAAAGTGACGGCGCGAAATGCGTTTTTGTAGACGGTTTCACCAACAAAGAAGGCGAACCGCTGCCACTAATCGTCCAAAAAACCGACGGCGGATACAACTACGCCACAACAGATTTAGCAGCAGTGCGCTACCGCATCCAAAAAGACAATGCAAAGCGCATAATTTACGTCACAGATTCAGGACAAGCCAACCATTTTGCCCAAGTATTTGCAGTAGCCAGAAAAGCCGGTTGGATTCCTGAAGATGTCGAAATTGTCCACATTCCCTTCGGTTTGGTATTGGGAGAAGACGGCAAAAAACTCAAAACTCGTTCTGGGGAAACGGTGCGGCTGCAAGATTTGTTAGATGAGGCGATCGTCCGGGCCACCAAAGATTTGGAAGACAGATTGGAAGATGAGAAAAGACACGAAAATGAAGAGTTTATAGCTAACGTAGGTCGAGTAATTGGTTTGAGTGCGGTTAAGTATGCCGATTTAAGTCAAAACCGGGCGAGCAATTACACTTTTAGTTACGATAAGATGCTGGATTTGAAAGGAAATACAGCACCTTATATGCTCTATGTTTGCGCGCGCGTGCACGGAATTAGCCGCAAAGGTGAGATTGATTTCGAGAATTTAGATGCTAGTGCGAAAGTAATTTTGCATTCGGATGCGGAGTTAGTTTTAGCCAAGCATTTATTGCAATTTAGTGAAGTGATAAATGCTGTTGAGGGTGATTTGTTGCCGAATCGGATTTGTCAGTATTTGTTTGAATTGAGTCAAAAATACAATCAATTTTACGAACAGTGTCAGGTGTTGAAATCTGAGGAACCGTTGCGGACTTCGCGGTTAATTTTGTGCGATTTGACGGCGAGGACTTTGAAATTGGGTTTGGAGTTGTTGGGGATTAAGGTGTTAGAAAGAATGTGATATAAAGTTTGTAGCTGTAGGGTGCGTGAGAGCAATAAATATTTGAATCTAGATGATGAGACTATTTGCACTCACGCACCTCCGCAAGCTTTTCCTCTACTTCTAACAGTTGTGTTGTAACTTTTTAGATGGAATTGTGACTAAGTTTATTTTAGCGTGTGAAGAAGTGCGATCGCCCCTTCCTGCATCAAATTTCAGGCTAATGAAAGTATTTTTCGATCTGGCTAAAGAGAGTATGTTATAATTTTTGCAGTAAAATATTGAAATTAATACTAGATAGCCCTAATGCCTGAAAACATTAAGCCGATTCAAAAGATTCTCTTCGGTAGCCCAGGGACTGGAAAAAGCTACCAGATTCGGGAAATTGCTAGAGATAAATTAGGAATTCCATTGGATGACACTACTCACACTGTCAAGACAGTGTTTCATCCAGAGTACACTTATGCTGATTTTATGGGGAAATTGTTGCCCCTCACTCAAGGCAACTCAGTTATTTATAAATTTTATCCAGGGCATTTTATTCGCATTTTGGGAATGGCATACCAAGGTTTAATTGATGGCAAGAAAGACCATTACTTGCTCGTAATTGATGAATTAAATCGAGGAAATGCGGCAGCTATTTTTGGTACGGTATTTCAGTTGCTAGATCGCGAAAGTGATGGCTGGTCGAGTTATGAAGTCGATATTTCTGAAATGGAGTTAGTTGGCTTACTGGAAGCAATGGATCTAAAGCCAATCATTCAAGATGGAACAATTGAAATTAAAGAAGAAAACACTAAAAGACCTTGTGAAGATTTTTGTAAACTAAAAAAAGATGAATTAGCCTCAGAAAATCCTGATGGTAGTAGAGTATTTAGCCTTCTACAGCAACGTCGAATTAATATTCCACATAACTTGTCTATTCTCGCGACAATTAACACTTCGGATGAATCAATTTACTACCTCGATAGTGCCTTTAAGCGGCGGTGGGACTGGGAATATGTTAAGGCTCCAGTAAGAGACACATCTGTTCCAGAAAAATTGGGAGATGTGGAGTTAATAATTAATGGTAAGTCACAAGGAGCATGGTCAGATTATATTCTGGGAATTAATGAATTGATTAAATCAAATCATCAGGTGATTCGGCGGATTGAAGATAAACAAATTGGTTGGTGGTTCATAAAACCAGAAGACAATCAAGTCGATCTTGAGCAAGTAAAAGATAAATTAATGTTTTATCTTTGGGATAGTGTATTTGCGAGAGATAAACGACCCATAGAGGAGTTTTTATCGGAGTCAGATAAGGCGGTAAAATTAACAGCATATTCAGACTTTCTAGATTTGATGCCAGAATTTATGAGGAAAGTAGGTGAGCTGGGTAAAAAATAGTTTTTTTAGGATTTGCAAATTATGATTAACTTCAATTCCTTAAAGTTAAAAGTCCCCGATAATTACTCGTTTGTTGGCATTCAAAAGCAAGATGACGAACTGTACTTTTATCTACCTAAAGGGTTTGATGCTCGACTATCTGAGCTTGACACATTCGTAGGTAAACGAGATTTGTTTTTCCTACTCTATAAAATTTTCGGCACTTTTAAAGAAATCTGTATTGAGAAAGGTTATATAGATGATATTGGTGAGTTGGGCACCCAGGATCGTGATGGTGTAATTAACAGTCATCGGGGTTCTGAAATCGAAGGTGAGGAAGACGATTCAGAAAATATATTTTACTCGAAGCTGGACATTATTACTCACTTTTTGAAGGCTTATGAGGAACCCAAAATTTTAGCCCTTGCTTATCGATTGGGCAAAAGTAACAAGTTTGATGTCAGCCAGATTCATAAATACTTACACCAAGCTGTGTATTTACCTAATCATGCAGCTTATGTCGATGAAATGCTACTTCCCCGACGAGTAATGCAGTTTGAATCTACTGATATTGTCACGATGTATTGCTATCTCTTTTGCGAGATTAAGCAGCAACTTGGAGAGGTAGTAAATGCTGAAATTACAGCATTAGCTGAGCGATTTCGTCAGCACCATCTCGGAAATCAAGACAGTCTTTTTGATGAACAGAGTTATGAGCAGGTTTTAGATATACTTAAGGATGCCTTAGAAACAATTGACCATAACACACCCATAAAAGATGCTGATTATTGGCAGTATTACGAAGCAATCAAGTTATTTCTTTATGGCGATTGGCATCAAGTAGAAAATGGTGAAATTTGGGGAATTAAAAATTTTCATAGTGTCTGGGAGTCGATGTGTTTGACTCATCTAGTACAAATAGTCGATCCCTCATTGCTTCTGCACTTAGATGATCGCTATCTAAGTTCTAGAACCGTGGAAAGAGCAAAATCATCTGCTAAGCTCATTAATTTATCAAAGACTTTCAATATAAATGGTTCTTTACTGAAGCCCGATGCGGTCGTACTAACTTTGATTACCCATAAAATCAAGGGTGAGAAGACTTATAAAGTGTCTGAGAATAATTGGGATGATAACGGCTATAAAACCACCATCAATGGCATTATTGATAATAATGACTTTCGGCCGAAAGTTTGTTATATTGGCCAAGGGTCTGATCATACTTTTAAAAAATTACAGGAATTCTATCAGCTTGACGACAAGGGGTGTATGATTATTGATGCTCCGTTACACAATCACAATATTTTCTACTCATTTTGGGAAATTTCTTCTGCGCTTGATTCCGAATATCTCCATAAGATGGATTACTTTAATCATGTCTTTTATTTAGCCCTAAAAAACCACATTACCGACTGGGATAGATTTTATAAAGAAATTCTTGAAGGCTTGGGTGTATTTTCTGGGCCTCTCTATAATGATCCAAAATTTAATATTTTTCAAGTCTCGCTTTTGAGGGATGGAACAAAAAATATAACTGTTGAAAAAATGAAGGAAAAATTTAATAATTTTATTCAAAAACTTTTCACGGAAAATGAAGGTTTTTGTGAAATAATCGACATCAAATACTTAGACACTAAATACTTCCGAGATCCAAACAAAATTGAAGAAATTAAACGTAGAAGTATCCGTAAACAGTTTGTCTATGAGCACTTGCTCCAAAAGACTTTAGAGAAGAGAAAGGATCAATACAGTAATTTGAGTATTCGGAGTAGCTTTTGGCTCCCTAGCTACCTACCTGATGATTCAGAATTGTTACAAGATAGCTCGACTTTCATGGATGGCTACATTAAATTAATAAATGTGAATTTTAAGTTATTGGCTGAAACCTATTTCGCTTAAAGCCTTTCAGCTAATCTACAGCTTACACCACATTCATCTACATACGATCAAGTACATTCAAATCGAGCATTTACGGCTTTTTGTTAACAATCAAGGTTTCCAGAATGCCTTTAAACATTGTTACCACAATTTGGCGATCGTTATCTCTCACAAATATATCGTAATTGGGGCTTGAGTTAATTTCAATTAACCAATATTCTCCTTTTGTATCTAGCGCGATGTCAAACCCAGCATAATTAATCGCCATTTCTGCAAAAACAGGTTTAACAAAATCTTCAATCTCCGACATGAGATTGGGGTTAATTATATGTTTGGCTTTTGCACCTTCCCAGTGCAGCGGGCTTAAATTCCCCGCAAATTTAGCCTGAGATTTGTCTTTCTCGTACAGCAAAACTAGCTTTTCTTTGCAGAATACAGCCCGATATTCGTGGGCAATTTCGATATATTCTTGAGCTAGCGCAACATAGTCATAATCTTTGCTGTTGACGTTAAATATAATTTCTAGGGCTTCTTTAATTTGCTCTCTAGTTTCACACAAAAAAACATTGTTGCCACCAGCACCGCGATTTTTTTTGAGAATCACCGGGTAAGCGAACTTTTTGTTTATTTCTAAAAGTATTGATTCAATATCTGGGAAAGTCAAATACTTTTTATACTTCTCCTCGCAGTGAGGCGAGACAAAACCGAGAGTTCTGGGAGTATTTATTTTGCCGTTTAATAGTTGATAGGTATATTCTTTGTCTTTAAAAATTTCTGCTACTGACGCACTGTTAAATGGCGTCATGTAATTGACAAAATAATATTCTTCGCCACCCTGTTTGAGTCTAATCAAGTTTTGGGAAGGATGCAGGATTTCGTAAGGTATACTTAATTCCTCACAAGCTGCCAGCAGGATTTCAATATTGGTGAGCATAAAATGTAACTTAATTAGAAATTAATTTTAAAGATTTGAGATTAGAGAATCTCTTCCAAATCTCAAACCTCCAATTAGATCGCACTTTTATCCAAACAACCGCTGCTGTCCGTTTGCGGCATCTTTCCCGGCATAAATCTCGCGAGTTCCCTTGGGAATGTAAATCCAATCGAATTCTTGCAAGCGATTTGTCAAATTGGAAATGCTCACTCCCAATTCATCTCTCATTTTGTATAAATGCGACCACTTAGTTAAATCGCGTCCCTGTCTTTTTTCCTCCAAAATACACCGAGGCATCAACAAACAGCTTGCAAAATATTGCGCTTGCCATTCGATCGACAAAACCTTATTATCAGCACTCGCACCCCGACAAACAAACGGTTCCTCGACATCTTGGGCGGTTTTTCCTTGATTCCCTAAGTTTAATTCCAACTGTTCGACAGTGCCGTCTGCTTCGTCTTGATTGACGTGTAGCACCCAGTGGCCGATTTCGTGGGCGATCGTCGATTCGATGAAGCCTGGGGGTTTTTCGAGAATCTGTTCGTTGATTTCGATTAACCGCTGCTGCGGCAAAATCCTCGCCGCGATCGCACCTTCTTCATCCGGCTCAATGCACTCCCAAACTACGCCTAAATCCAGAAAATCAGCAACCGTTGTCGCATCAAAAGGCCATCTCGGAGCAAAATTTTGCGTTTTCTGCATCTGCATCAAGATGTCATTTGCCAAACGCTCGATCGTTTCTTTGGGATAGAAGCAATACGGCTTAAAAATACTCACTATGAGGGGCCTCTCTTACGCTTCAAAAGACTGTTTGAGCCAATCTGGATTTTCTTGCATCCGGCGGAAAAGAGCCTGCATTTCCTTCGGATTCTGCTTCAGCAGCGCTTCGTACTGCTGCGGTAGTCTCCCCGCCAAGAAAATCAATTCCTCTTCGTTTATGTCTAGATTTCGCGCTAATGCTCGGATTACGTCCTCTTTTGGCGCATAATCCGCTCGATCGTTCTCCAACTTCGACAAATAAGTAAAGTCCACACTTAGCATAGCTGCTAGCTCACGTTGTGAGTAAGCTTTGTCCTTGCGAGCTTGACGGATCAGTCTTCCAAATGTTTGTTCCACGGTTTTTTGCCTCCTGACAAGCATTCTAGCCTGTTTTGATGAAAAGTTCAACAAAATACTTGACGGGAAAATCAACCCACGCTACCATGAGGTTAGTTGACGGTTTAATCAACCCGTAGAGCCTGACTGGTAGGGTTAAAAATGCAAATTATCCCAGCAAACACGCTACATATAGCGTCGTCAACTTCAGAGGAGTGAGAAGCGCTGGGCGTCAAAACGCTTGTACGCAGCAAATAAGGAGGAGCAGATCGCAAATGCTGAGAACCTGGACAGACACGCATTACAAGCTCGAAGACGATGACTGGCTATACATCGCCACCCACGAAGAACAAAGCTCAGCCTCACTGGTTTGTCCCGGCTACGCGCGGGATGGCGAAGGCTTCAGCATCCACTTCACCCCAGCGCACCTAGAAACATTAGAGCATTTGCTCGCCGCGCTGCGGATTATCAAAGCTCAACAAGAGGCGATGCTTGAGTATACCTATCCCGAACCAAAAGCGACAACACATCTGATTCGGTAATCGAAGGAAGAAGGAAGAAGGAAGAAGGAAGAAGGAAGAAGGAAGAAAAATAATTCGATTGTTGTGAGTTCCCAATTCCCAATTACCGATTCCTAATTGTCAGAACATAAATCAATAACTAAGGAAAAACGAACAATGACTACTAAAACACAAGAAAGACCTACATTTTCAGTATTTGGTGCCAAACCGAGCAATGCTTTGCTAGTACCAGAAATCCCGATCGCCGTCCGCAATAACTGTCAGATTGGCCAATGGGCGATCGGCGACACCGACTACGGTTCCAAATGTTCCATGACAATCCTCAAATTCTCCAAATTCTTCGGCAGTTTAGGTCAAACTTCGCACACATTGTGGGGTCAACTGTGGTTTGTCGCAGAAACTGGCGAATTGCCGCAAGGAGTTGTCATGGTCACATACATCAAAAACCGCAGTTTGAACGATTTTAACGGGTTAGTTGCCTCAGTTCAATCTCGCGGAGTAGAGCCTGCTACAGGTATTTTCATTCCCGAATTTACCCAGCATTCCGGTGAAAAACCAGACGACAGCGGATTCGTTAAACCAATCAATTATTACAGTTTAAAATGGTCGTGGATGGAGCGTAGCAACTGGGCAATTATCGACCAAGCAGCAGCAATTTTGTCCGATATGAGCAATCAATCTCGGATGATCGATTTAGAAGGAACGCGGCAAATGGTGTGTTTGGATAATCTCCCTCCCCAGGAAGTTGCGCGCTTGATGGCTGCTCACGCTAGCGGTGAAAGCGATGCTAGGGCTTTGAATTCTAACAGCGCTATGTCGTTGTCGCCAGCCGAAGAGCAATTAACTGCTGACTTGTTCTAATTTTGTTGTAAAGGCGCGAGTAAATCGCGCCTTTACCATAACTGTTACAACAGAGTGAAATGAAGAAATTAACCAAGCTGAAAACCAAACCAAACCTGCAAGAAAGTCGTTTGAGAGAGAATCTTGAGCTGCTAGACCAAATTCGGACTGATGCAGTTAACGACATCGAAAGTCTCACCGAAGACTTCCAGCACATGACTTTAGTAGCCGAATCAGTCCAGCGGAATTACCGAGCTTTGTTAGCCGAAAATCAATTGCTAAAAGGCACACTTTTGAGTATAATTGATGAGTGCGCCTGCTGGGAAGGTAATCGGTGCGATCGCTGCTGGAAACTTCTCAGAACTCTAGCCAGCGCCAATCCCGAAGAAAAACCCGACGCAGCCAGGAAGTACCAAGCCATTCTCAGCCAACTCCGCAACTTTGAATAACTGAAAACGTTTCACTAAAAAATCTCGAAAACTTAGAATCAGGAGAAGCAAACATTATGACAATAGCAACTGCCAAGGATAGCAAAACCCAAATTTTGCAAAACTTTCAGCAGATTTTAGCAGACAAAAAAAAGATAGAATCCAAAGTCGAAACCAAAGAACAGTCAGCCGAAAAAGCCAAAAACAAACAACTCCTCGAAGTCGCTTCTACCTACACAATTGACAGCATCGTCAAAGGCTTGGCCGACTTGCAATTAGATTTCGGCAGCATCATCAGCGGACTTTCCGAAAAACTGAAGGCGGAATCTTCCAAATTAGACGAATTAAAACGCGCGATAGAAATAGAAGCCGAACAATTGCAAGAGTTGCAGCAAATTAGAGTTGTAGCAGACGCCCTCCACATTTTAACTCAAGAGCACCGAGAAAAATTGACCCTGCTGGAACAAAACGCGACTAACCAACGCGAACTGATCGAAAAAGACACGACCCAAAAACGCAAGGCTTGGGAAAAAGAACAGCAACAATTCGAGGCAGTAGTTCAAGAAGAGGCTGCACTCATAACTAAAAATCGCCAGGAAGAAACAGCCGATTATCAATACGAATTACAGCGCACCCGCAAAATCGAAACCGACGAATACGAAGAAACGAAGCGCAAACTAGAACGGGACTTGCAAGAATCTACTCGCGAAAAAGAGAAAAATTGGGTGGAACGGGAAAAAGTCCTCAGCGACAATCAAGCGGAGTTTGAAGCAAATCAAAAGAAAGCCGCCGGATTTGAAGAAGAACTCAAACAGGCTTATGTCAAAGCCAAAGAAGAAGCAATTCAAGAAGTTTCCCGCGAAGCTAAAGTCAAGGCAGATTTAGTGGAGAAAGAATGGGAAAGCACTAAGCAAGGATATGAATTGAAAGCGCAATCTCTACAGCAGACAATTGAGCGACAAACCGAACAAATTGCCGAAATTTCCGCGCAACTGCAAGCCACTATGAAGCAAGCGCAAGATTTGGCAATGAAAGCTTTTGCCAGCAAAGCTTAAAACGCAGTAGGGTGTGCAATGCCCACCTTACGAAAAAATGACAGAAATTTTCCACGCTATTAAGAAATGAAAAGTCATGAACAAAAAAGTTAGCGACAAAAGCACCAAGGCTGAAATCTTAGAAGCGTACAAGGAAGCAGCGCAAGAAAAAGCGCAGCTAGAATCGCAAATCCAACAGCTAAACGCTTCCCAAAAGCAAACAGCAGCCCCAGAAAAACCTATTGTGGAGGCACAAAAACCAATGGCTTTAACTCAAAATCAACAAAAAATGCAGTCCACAATTGATAATTTGATTTTGCTGCAATTTGGCTTTGGTGGCGCTGTCAGTGAGTTGTCTGAAAAGTTAACTTCGGAAGCTGCTAAAGTGGAAGAATTGCGGCGCACTGTGGGCGAGGAAATTCAACAACTGCAAGAGTTGCACAGTTTAGAAGATGTTGCAGAAGATACGCTGGACAATTTAATTCAACAGTACGAAGAAAGCGCGAAAACTTTTGCTGGCGAACTCAGCGAACAGCGCGAAACTGTTGAACAGGAATTGTTGGAACGTCGGCAAGCTTGGGAAAAAGAGCAGGAACTGCAAAAGTTGGCCGTTAAAGAACGCAATGAGAATCACCAAAAAGCTCGTGAGCGGGATGAAGAGTTGTATGATTATGATTTGAATCTTCAGCGAAATTTGGACATCGAAGAATACGAACAGCGCCAGAAAAGGCTGTATCAAGAAATCGAAGAGTTTCAGCAAGAACAGGAGAAACAGTGGGCGGAACGCGAAAAATCTATTTCGGAACGAGAAAAACTTTATGCTGAGGTTAAAGCTAAGGTAGAAGCTTTTCCGAAAGAACTGGAAGCTAATATCAAGAACGGGAAAGATAACGGCCGCAATATTGGCAATTATCAAGCTAAAGTTAAGGCTGATTTGTCTGCTAAAGATATCGAAGGGCAAAAGCAAAATTATGAACTGCAAATTCAAGGGATGTTGCAGACAATTCAAAATCAAGATGCGCGCCTTGCTAGCTTGTCGAAACAACTGGATTCTGCTTTGAAACAGGTTCAAGATTTGGCAGTGAAGGCGATTGAGGGAGCATCGAATTTGAACTCTTTCCAAGCTGTGAGGGAAATTGCGATCGAACAAGCGAAGACTCAGCAGAAAAATAAGTAGATAAGTAGTCCCTTTAGATACCCGATTTCTTGAAGAAGTCGGGTATCTGGGTATTGAATGAGCGCATCACTCGGCGGTTGAAACCGCTCCTTGTCAAACGAAGTCCACTCCAAGCGGACTAAGAGAAAGTGCGTATTCTGTGTTGTTAGGAGCGCGAATTAAATAACTTACAATTTTAATTGTTATTGTGGGATGGGCGTCCCGCCCGTCCTTTTTGGACGGGCGGGAC
>NZ_JAUBTS010000091.1:0-19297 GCF_036705105.1 Microcoleus sp. B9-D4 | reverse complement strand
ATGGTTATCAAATGGGATCGAAAAATCAAAAATAAAGGCAATGCTATTTTATCCGGTTTAGCTGCGTAGCAGCTTATCAGCACTGTACATGACGTAAACCTCTAAAGTTGCTAATTTAGTCGGGTCATAAAATATCTAAAATTGATTGTGCTTTGTGATTTGTGAACTTGCAACGAGCAAGCAGCTATCTTGTAGACTCGCGGGAAATCAGGCAAGTTGAGCAACAGCGACAACAAGTAACCTGAAACGGGGTGAAGTTTTTTGTAATTGAGCCAATATGTAACTAGAGTTCCTTCGCAGCTTCCCGACTGAAATGGATATTGCAAAACTAGATGCTTGGTATTCTCAATCTCAACGCCGCACGGCTGTTTCGCTGTTGATGAAACGAGTAGGCGTAACTCGCACTAGGGCTGAATGCTTTGTAAGGCTTTGGGTTTACTTATCGGTGAAACAGCTTCAGGAAAGCCAGCCCCGCCTCAAACCACCGCTGGCGAAACTGGAAGTACCCGCAACAGAAGTGCAGTGCACTCACCGGGAAGCCGCAGAATTATTTTACTGCGATTCCGATCGCGGGAGCGATCGCGCCGCCGGAATGATGTTAGATAAATTAGCAGCACTCGGATTGATCGCAAAACACTTTGACGGTAACGCTACGGCAATTCAAATTCAACCAGTTTCAGAAATTTTAGAAGCCGCCGAACCTCAAAAGCCTGTACAACTCCTATTAGATGATTTCAACCCTCGGTGCGACGCGATTCCCGTTGCCAATTTATTAGCCACCAATTACAACTGGATGAACCGCAACACTAACGCCGTTCCCCACAAAATTGCTAAAATCCTCCGGCTTTTTGCCAGTCAATACTCAAAGGGAATGCGAGTTTTGCGCCGATCAGATAACCTCAATCCTGTCGGGTTTTACTTACTTTATCCCACAGCTAGCGAATCAGAAGTTAATTTTTTTAACGCTCCTAGCAAAAGCCTTCATTTAAGTTCTATGTCCGATATCGATCCTTTCAATATGGCGCTACCAGGAGATCAAAATTGCCAGTCAGTATTTATCCGCAGTTGGATGATCGATCCGCAGTATTTGTCAGAATACCGCCTTACTTTTCTGGAAGACGCACAAAAAGTTTTAGGCGAAATGCAAACAGATTTTCGGAATCTTTGCGACTTGTACACCCTGATGATTCACCCCATGTACGAAAAACAGTCCCTGGCTTTGGGATTCCAGAAGACTAGCAGCGATAGTCAATTATCTGTTTACTGGATGTATCTCGCATTGGATAGATTTTTGGCATTAAATATCAAAGAAGCGTTGCTCAAACTGTAATAGACATCTGGTAAATAGCCAGTCAAGGGCAGGCAGGATGCCTACACAACAATAGTTCTACTCGTTACCAGGCTCTTCCTGGTAACGCAGATCCAGAGGCTCTGCCTCCAATTTTCGCAAGCAAGCGAGGCAGAGCCTCTCGACATCGGTTCCCAGGCAGAGCCTGGGGAACCAGTTAATCGCCGAATCATCTTGTCTATAAAACTTCCCGCCCCAAATAGGGTTGTAAGGCTTCCGGCACTTTTACAGTTCCGTCTGGCTGCTGGTAATTCTCCAAAATTGCCGCCATTGTCCGGCCCACAGCTAAACCGGAACCATTGAGGGCGTGAACGAATTGAGTGCCTTTTTTACCCGCTTCTTTAAAGCGAATATTTGCCCGCCGCGCCTGAAAATCTGCGACGTTGGAACAACTGGAAATCTCGCGGTATTTGCCCGCAGATGGCAGCCACACCTCTAAATCGTAGGTTTTGGCAGCAGCGAAACCCAAGTCGCCGGTACACAGTGCGATCGCCCGATAAGGCAATTTCAGCGCCTGCAAAACTCCCTCAGCATCCTGCACTAACTTTTCGTGCTCTGCCTCGGAGGTACTCGGATGCACAAGTTTTACCAATTCAACTTTATTAAATTGGTGCAATCGAATTAATCCCCGCGTATCTTTGCCGTAACTGCCAGCTTCGCGGCGAAAACAAGGAGTATAAGAACAGTGATAAATTGGCAACTGTTCTGCTGTCAAAATTTCACCTCTGTACAAATTGACAACCGGAACTTCGGAAGTAGGAATTAGCCACAAATCATCTTGGTCGCACTTGAAACTTTCTTCAGCAAATTTGGGTAATTGACCCGTAGCGGTGAGGGATTCAGTGTTAACTAAAAATGGGGGAATGACTTCTACATAACCTGCTTTTGTGTGGCGATCGAGCATGAATTGAATAATTGCTCTTTCTAGGGCGGCCCCGGCTCCCATTAAGCTGACAAAGCGGGGCTGAGCGATTTTTACTGCCCGTTCAAAGTTGATAATTCCTAATTTTTCGCCGATTTCCCAGTGCGGTAAAATACCGGAATTTTGGGGAATGTATTCGTCTCCCCAGCGCCGGATTTCGACGTTTTCTTCTTCATTTTTGCCGATCGGCGTTGAGGAACCCGGCAAGTTTGGCAGCGGTAGCAATAAAGCTTCTATTTGAGCTTTTAGGTCTTTTTCCTCTGCTTGCAATTCGTTCGATTCAGTGCCGACTGCGTTGCCTTCTGCCTGCAGTTCCTGAATTTCGGGAGATTCGAGGGGTAAACCCGATTTTCTTTTTTGACCGATGAGTTTGGCAATTTCGTTGCTGCGGGCTTGTAGTTGCGATCGCTTGCCTTCCAACTCCCGCTGCTGTTTGTCTAATTGGACGATCGGCTCGATTTCATAGTTACCTCCGCGCAGGTTGAGGCTTTCTTGCACGGCTTGCGGGTTTTCTCGGATTAATTTGAGGTCTAGCACAGATTTATTCTAAATCTTAAATTTTAGATCGGCTGGGACAGAACGAGATGATATAAAAGCTTTGTTAATCATTGGCATATTAAATCATAATTTATTCTGACCTAAAATCGTCGTTGGGTGTTACCCCTGAAGGGTGACACCCCACAAATGTATGTTATAGTTGCAAATATTAGTAGATGCACCCTGATAATTTTCTACCCCAGCCAGCGATGGTAGGGGTTTTTTTGTTGTGTGGCATGGAATTGAAGCCCTGAATGCACTATCAGTCTAAAAAAACCCGGTTTCTCGCGATTATCGTCTCAAATGAGGCAATTACGTCAAGAAACAGGGTTTTTGCGTCCTGGACTAGGTTAGGATCGCGAATTAAATAACTTACAATTTTAATTGTTATTGTGGGATGGGCGTCCCGCCCGTCCAAAAAGGACGGGCGGGACGCCCATCCCACTTTCAAGAGTGGAAGTTATTTAATTCTCATTCCTTAGTAAAATATCTTTCCGGTTAAAAGTTAAAGCCAGTGCGAAGCAACCAAACCCATTGAGTGTCGTTGCGACTGTCATTCTCAGGATTAACAACGACCCAAGCAGCAGGGGTGATAGAAATGTTGTCGTTGACCTGAAAGCGATAGAAGGCTTCAATGTGATAGGAAGTATCTCGCTCGCGGCGGACATTACTGCTCGTCACGCGACCTGGCAAACCCACCAAAATCCCCGGTAGGTTGCCTTCACCTCCCACATCTGGGAAACTTATCCCGATCGCTGCATACACAATATCGGCGCGATCGCCACCGTCAACATTTAGCAAAACCACGCCACCTCTACCATCAGAAACGCTGCTAACACCGGAATTTTCGGCATTGGCGCGAGTATAAACGCCCCAACCGTGAACTTGCAACCGGGGAGCAAGGCGGTAGAATCCTTGTATGCCTACAGAATCGCTGGATGTAGCAATATTGTCCCCAAAGGGTCGCGCAGCCAGAAAACTGCCCGTACCGCCTGTGAGATCGGCTTTACCGCTTGGTGCAAAGGTACGAGAATAGGCTACGCCAATGGCTCCGCGATCGCCCCGGTAGGCAAGCTGAACCAGAGCATTGTAGGAACCGTTGAATAAACCGTTACTTTGCTGCGAGAGATTGGGATTTCCGCCTACATAGCCCACAGTCAGGGTGAGGTTTTTGACGATCGTCCAGTTGACAGCAGCACCGCCACCTCCCCGGCGGTAGAGGGGATTGTATTGTCCGAACTTCGAGGGAATTCCCTCACTATCGCTGGCGATTGTTGGAGGAGTCAGCAAATCCGTAATATCGGGATACCCGACACCTGTCGGGCCGACGGTCAGCGCCAGATTAGAGGTCAGCGGGGTCACATACAATACGTGAGGGACGGTGATTGTGTTATCGACATTGCCATCAAAGTTCAAGGCCGTCATATTTGTACCCGTCTCATCGGCAATCCTGCCCAAGTTGCCGAATTCCAAACGGGTTCTGAGCATATCGCGACCGGTGAAGCTGGTTTCAAAATTTAATCGCCCCCGGTTGGCAAGAATAGTGTTGGTGCGATCGCGCGAATCCCCAACACTGTTACCGGAGGTATCTGTTACCACCACAATAATTTCCGCATTCAGCTTCGTCGTAGTCGAGAACTGATTGGCTTCTAGTTCTGCTGTGCGTGCATCGAGAGTATCGACTCGACCCCGCAACACCGATAATTCTGTTGCAAATTCTGCTTGCAGTTTTTGGACGATCGCTAAATCTTCCCCAGTAATCTGGTTGGTTGTTCCTGCGGCAATTAGTTCGCTGACTCGATCGAGACAGTTATTCAATCCTGCGGCAAATTCGTACCGCGTCAGCGCCCGGTTTACTCTGTAAGTTCCATCGGGATAACCGGCAATGCAGCCGTAGCTTTCTACTAGAGATTGCAGCGCCTGAAACGCCCAGTCAGTAGGTTTTACATCCGAGAGTTGAGAGACAGAATTCACCTGCGCGAAGGGTTTTTCTGTCAAGGTATTTAACGCTTCAGGAGCAACTGAGCTATCAATTGGTGCAGCAAAAGTTGGGAATGATGTTAGTAGAAATAGAGCAGGTGAACCCAGGATAAAAGCAGTAATTAGGTGATAATAATGCTGGATCTGCATAGGACAAAGCTCCACATAAAAACCGATATTGCATCATTCTCAAGAACGGGCTCTTCGGCCCGTTCCACAAGAAAATTCACTCTTTGTGGAACGGGCCGAAGAGCCCGTTCCTAAGCAAGTAATTGAGAAAGGTGCAATATCTCAGTTACATCCGTTAAATTCGTTACAGAATCCTTTGCCGAACTTCCTTCTTCCTTTTCCCCCTTGGGGGGGCAGGGGGGGTTGGCTTCCCCTACGCTGCACTTGAACCGGTGCGAACTTTGTCAATCGTCACTGCAATAATTATCACCAAACCTTTCACAACTAACTGCCAGAAGAAAGACACGTTCATGAGAGTTAGTCCATTATTGAGCAGGGCAATAATTAAAGCCCCCAGCAAAGTACCCCAAATAGTGCCAATCCCACCTGTGAAACTCGTTCCTCCCAAAATTACAGCAGCGATCGCATCTAATTCGTAGCCTTGCCCCAACATCCCCGTCGCACTATAGAGGCGCGACGCGCTCATAATTCCACCTAAACCAGCAAGCAACCCACTCACGCCATAGACAAATAACAGCACCCGACTCACCTTAATACCTGTCAATCGTGCTGCCCGAATGTTGCCACCCACGGCGTAAATATGCCTTCCGAGAACAGTCCGCCGCAAAACAAACCAACTCGCTAAAACGGCGAGGAAAGCGATAACAACCAACCAGGGAATTGGGCCCAGATAATTGTTGCCTACCCAAGCAAAATTCAGATTTCTATTGATAACGGTAGTGCCGTTAGCTACTAAATAAGCAACTCCCCGCAAAGCTGTGTAAGAACCGAGGGTGACGATGAACGGAGGCAAACCTAAATAGGCAACTAGCGAGCCGTTAAGCAATCCCAAAAAGACTCCGGCTATTAACGCAGCCGGTACAGCAAACCAACCCAGACCTGGAACTAAAGAAACCAGCACCCCGACAACTGCCGTCACGCCCAAAATTGACCCGACTGAAAGGTCAATTCCGCCAGTCAAAATCACAAAAGTCATGCCAGTAGCAAGGACAATATTGATCGATGCTTGCCGAATGACATTAATCAAATTTCCTACTGAAAGAAAGTTGGGCGTTACCAGGGAAAAAATGATACAGATACCAACCAAAATCGGCAGGATACCGGCAACTTGGATAAAATTTCTCCAAGCTTGAGCTTTACTGCCTTTTTGGCGATCGCTCGCTGAACTTCTGCTGGTTTTTGTTTGCGTTTGACTCATGATTTTACTACCTCTTTTGCACCAGTGGCATAAGCCATAATGTTTTCTTGCGTAATCTTTTCCCCAGTCGCTCCGCCTACTTCACCGACAAGGCTTCCTGCGCGCATCACTAAGACGCGATCGCTCATTCCCACAATTTCCGGCAGTTCGCTGGAAATCATTAAAATAGCTACACCTTTGGCTGCCAAATCGCTAATAATTCGATAAATTTCGCTTTTTGCCCCAATGTCCACACCCCGCGTCGGTTCATCTAGCAAAAGTACCTTTGGGTTGATAGCCAACCAACGGGCTAGCAGCAACTTCTGCTGATTCCCCCCAGAAAGATCCATTGCCCTGATGCTCGGACTTGCAAGGCGAATCTGCAAATTATTAATAGCATCATTGACAATTCTCAAGAGAAAATTTTCGTTAATAATGCCAGCTTTTGCTTCTCTATCGAGGACATTCATGGTGATATTCTCACCCGAACTAGCCTCTAAAAAGAGTCCCAGAGCCTTGCGATCTTCTGGCACGTAAGCAATTCCGGCGGCCATTGCTTCATTGGGTGTCGAGACATTGAGATCACGACCTTCCAGTTTTATTTCACCGCTTACCTTCCGATCCGCACCAAAAATCAGGCGGGCAAGTTCTGTTCTGCCAGCGCCAACTAAACCCGCTAAACCCAGAATTTCGCCCGCATGAAGTTGAAAAGTGGCCGGCTTTACTTTGTGGCCGTCGCTTAAATTTGTTACCTCAAGAACAACTGCACCCGGTGTTATTTGATGCTTGTGTTCGTACAAATCCTGTAAAGAACGACCCACCATCATTTCCACCAGACGATTAGCAGAAATTTCGTGCTTTTCAAGAGAGCCAATATATCCGCCATCTCGGATGACGCTCACGCGATCGGCAAGGGCATAAATTTCTGCCATTCTGTGGCTGATATAAATAATAGCAATGCCCTCATTCCGCAAGCGGCGAACCACTTCAAAAAGCTTATCTGTTTCGCGGTCTGAAAGCGCGGCCGTCGGCTCGTCCATCACTAAAATTCGGCTATTGTGTTTGAGTGCCCTAGCTATTTCTACTTGCTGCTGTTCGGCAATTGAAAGTGTCGAAACCAGGTCTCCAGCCTCAAAATTTGCATCAAGGTTTTTCAAGACCTCAGATGCCTTGTGTCGCATTTCATCTTGGTCTAAAAATGTACCTCCTTTCTTCAGCTCGCTGCCCATAAAAATGTTTTCAGCAACTGTCAGATTGGGGGCGAGATTGAGTTCTTGATAAATAATCGCTATGCCTAAATCTCTGGCTTGAGCGGGGTCTGTCATCTTAACAGCTTGACCGTCAATTCTGATCTCGCCTGCATCAGCTATGTATGCGCCCGCCAGAATTTTCATCAGCGTACTTTTGCCCGCACCGTTTTCCCCCATGAGGGCGTGGACTTCGCCTGGGTAAACGGTGATATTTACATCGTGCAAGGCTACAAAACCGTTAAAGGTTTTTTTAATTCCTTGCATTTCGAGGACGGGCTTAGTTTTAATTGAATCTTGAGTGCTATTTACCATCGTAAATACCGTAAGAAAATCTGCTTGACTATTAAACTTAGATCCCCCCTAGCCCCCCTTAAGAAGGGGGGGACAAGATTCTTCTCAAAGTCCCCCGACTATCAGGGGGATTTAGGGGGATCTAGACTCGGGGAAAAACGGGATTCCTCAAGGGTTTTAGTCTTAACTTGACACGAAGAAGGTCACTCACTTGTCCAGCCTTTATGTTGATTGACGTTTTCGCGAGTAATCAGCGCGACTGGAATCAGAATGTTTGGATTGGCTGGCTTTTTTCCTTTGAGAATGTCGTTCCCGACTTCAACGGCTTTGGCTGCCATGCGAAATGGATCTTGAGCTGCTGTAGCCACAAATAAACTGTTGTTCTGCTTGAGTGCATCTAAAGCTTCAGGTGCACCATCGACTCCAACAATAAAGAACTCGCTTCTTTGTGCTTGTTTGGCTGCTAATTCTGCACCAATGGCACAGGGGTCATTAATCGCAAAAACAGCATCAATTTTTGGGAATGAAGTAAGCAAATCGCTCATCACTCTCAACCCGCCATCGCGGCTGCCTTCTGCGTTCTGATCTTTGGAAAGAACTTTGAGATCGGGATATTTGGAGAAGACACTCTGGCACCCCTGAACTCGCTCGACTACTGAAGCGACGGGAGGCCCGTTGATAATCACAACGCTGCCTTTTCCTTTCAAGCGATCGGCTATATATTGACAGCTTACTTCGCCAGCTTGCACGTTATTTGAAGTAACTGTGGCATCAACGCCTCCCTCAGCGGCGGTATCAACTGCAATTATCGGAATTCCGGCTTGCTTGGCTTTTTCAACAGCGGGGGCAATGCCTTTGGTGTCAGCAGCATTGAGTACAATCATGCTGACATTAGAGGCAATAAAGTTTTCGATTTGATTAAATTGCTGATTTAAATCGTCGCCGCTGGAAACGAGAGTTGTCCTCACGTTTGCACCGCCGATTTTCTTGGCTGCGGCCTCAGCACCCTTGCCAACTTGTACGAAGAATGGATTGCCGAGGTCACGGACTGCTACAGCAACTGATGAAAGTTCGGAGCTGCTTGGTTGTATACTGTTTTGAGCGTTCTGGGAAGCTGCGGTGCAACTTGCTAGAGTGCTGCTGAGTAGACTAAAAAGACTGAGTGCGATCGTTACTCGTTTCACCTCAAACTCCAATGAATTCTCGTTTGGAGAGAGTCGCTCGTAAATATGACGTTGCCAACCTAACATTAGCTTTTGTTAGGTTTAAGCTCGAATACCTAATGTTTTAGGTGAGCGGCTTTTCTTTGTACATGATTGTACGAGATCGTGTTTATTTTCTGCTCGTAAAACTTTCTCGCTCGGCTCGCTATACTACTTTGGGTAACGGAAAAGATATCAAGATTCAATTTCTCTCCTTGATGCCCAAAAAAATCAACGATTTGGATTATGTTAAATGCTTTGTGAGCATTATTTTTTTATGTATGAGAAAGTTTTAAGAGATTATTTTCGACAAAATCTTTCAGAAATTGCTTTTAAAACCTGGCAGAGTCATATTGAATTTAACTCTCTATGTAGCTGATGATAACAGTTCAATACTGGCTCGATATCTATCTTTGGATAGACCATACTTTTAGCAAAAACTAAAGAGACGAGATCCTCGATCGACATCGCTCTGGTAATCCTCAGTCTGGTCGGATGCGCCGCACGAACTCAATAAATGTTAAATTTTGCTTGGGGTAGGATATTGTAAAAAATCATTAAGTTTACAGTTAATAACTGTAGATCATAGTAAACTGAAAGCAAAGCTTCGCGCTCACCCATGCCGCTAGTTAAAAAGCCCTAGTTAAAAAGCAGATAGTCGCTCAAAGCCAAAGGTGAGAGTAGATAAGTCGAATATTGGGCTGTAAAACCTGCAACTACAGTGATCTTGACATGGTTTAAAAGCTCTGGACAATGCCGCTCGCCCTTTTTGGCAAAATCACTATACTGCAATAATTGTCTGCGCTGTCAATGCCTAAATCTGAGATGCGATCGACAAATCACCTATTCTGTTTCCTAGAAATATTTGCCAGCGAAGGCGGCATTCAATCCTACGTTCAAGATATTCTCAAAGCTTACCAGTCAATAACCGCAGGGACAAACTCGCCCCCGCAAGCTGAAGTTTTACTATTGCGAGATTCCGAAGACTGCAACAATCCTTACGAGTCAAAAAATCTGAAATTTTATTATCTCAAAACCGAGAATCTCTGGTTTGGTCGTCTTAATTTTGCTACAGTATTAGTAACTCGCTTGCTGCAAAAACGACCGCAGCGGGTTTTTTGCGGTCACATCAAACTCGCACCGCTAATTCAAACTTTATGCCAGCCGCTGGGAATTCCCTACACAATTTTAACTTACGGCAAGGAAGTTTGGGAACCGCTTGCTCCCAAATATAAAATAGCAATGAGCAAAGCTGACAGTATTTGGACTATTAGCAGGTACACGCGCGATTCCTTACGGGATAGCTTCGCCGCGCGTACTTGCGAAATTAACAACTTAAATCCCGAAAAATTCCAAATAGTGCCTTGTACTGTAGATGAAAATATATTTACCACTGGGCCGAAGCCACAGGATTTATTAGAGCAGTACAATTTGGTTGGTGCTAAAATATTGATGACTGTAGCCAGATTGCGATCGACGGATATTTATAAAGGTGTCGATGTCACAATTCAAGCTTTGCCACAAATAGCAAAAACTTTTCCGAATGTGAAATACTTAGTTATTGGCAGAGGAGACGATCGACCTAGATTAGCCAAACTCGCTGATGATTTGGGAGTTGCCGAAAGAGTAATATTTGCGGGTTTTGTACCGACAGAAAATTTAGCAGCACATTACCAGTTGGCCGATGCTTATGTAATGCCCTCCCAGGAAGGGTTCGGTATAGTTTATTTGGAAGCGCTGGCTTGCGGAGTACCCGTACTGGCGGGAGACGCGGACGGGTCGGCAGATCCGCTGCAAGATGGTAAACTGGGATGGCGAGTTCCTCACCGAGATTCGGCAGCAGTAGCGGTTGCTTGTGTAGAAATGCTGCGAGGGGAGGATAAAAGGTGCGATCGCCACTGGTTGAGGGAACAAACCCTCGCAAGATTTAGTTTTGAATCCCTTTGTCAATCCTTACAAGGAATTTTTCAACCCTCTGGCTCTGATTAACTTGTAACGTAGAGAGCGGTTTCTGGGTGTACAATGGGAAAATTAACTCGATCGACCGCCTGAATTTCTGAGTAGGATAGAGTTATGCCTACCTGCAAAGACACCCAAGGAGACCACCGTGAACCAAGGCACCCCCAAAATATCTTTCAAGCTACCCCGTATTAGCAATTGGCTGATACTGCTGGGCATCGCGTGTTTGTTGGTGTCAATTGGTTTGGGTTGGATAGTTAA
Organism: Microcoleus sp. B9-D4; assembly: GCF_036705105.1. NCBI lineage: Bacteria > Bacillati > Cyanobacteriota > Cyanophyceae > Oscillatoriales > Microcoleaceae > Microcoleus > Microcoleus sp. B9-D4. The sequence continues at coordinate 8,181 of NZ_JAUBTS010000091.1, read as the reverse complement.
ATCACTGTTGATTGTAGTAGCTTTTTTGTTGCTGACGCCTGTGGTCGCATTTTTCGCGCTTCAGTGGTGGCTGAAACGCAATTTAATTGAGGACAATTGTCCAGTTTGTCAATACGAATTTACAGCTTTAAATCAAACTCAGTTTCAGTGTGCCAACTGCGGCGAACCTCTGAAAATAGAGGAAGGTCATTTTAGTCGCTTGACACCGCCAGGTACGATCGATGTTACCGCAGTTGAAGTATCATCGGTTCAACAGTTAGAAGAGTGAAATACCTAGCACTGACCTTCGGTGAGCGTGTAGGCTTCGTGTATCATCTGCCATTGCTCTGTTGGGTATCCCATTACTGGGTATTCGTCACCTAAGACGATCCGAGTCTTACACGGCATAAGAAAGCTTTGCAGCCTTTATCCCCTTCGTAGGAGAATCCACGCAGAAGTCCTGTTTCCCAAGACCAAAAAACCTTTCTTCGTACAGCAAACATGGCTTATTTTTTACGGCAGGGCGTTACCTTTCCAACCAGCGGTCTGCTCTTTCCCCCTTTCTCTCGCTAGTTCCCTTGGTAAGCATACTACTGCTACTGTGACCTTTTGTTTACAGCCGAGTGGGTGGGTCGCAACCATTTATATCTTACACCTTTTTGTTAGAAAATTCGGGAATTCTCGATTTTTTTCATACACTTTGCTCGGCTTATATCCCGGCGCTAAATGGAGTACCATTATAGCGGGGGAATTACGCCGATTGAGTTAAACGATTTTGGATTTTAGATTTTGGATTTTGGATTTTGGTTGGATTGAATAATTGAAGAATTCAAGAATTCTTGACTGTTAACTGCTAACTGTTACCAATTCCGAATTTCCGATGCCCGATACTTCGACTCCGCTCAGTATAAGTACCCAATTCGCAGTTCCGCATTGCCAAAATTACTTTTCTAGACGCACTGCGTACCACTGCAAAAATTTTCCAGGCCCGACATCTAATTCACAATAAGTATCAATCAAATACTTGGCTTGAGCTTCCACGCCAGATATTTTATTCACGTCCTGCGGCAAATCTTCGTGTTCCTCGGTTAAGACGGCTTTCAGCTTTTCTAACAGTTCCGCCGCCGTCAAAAACTGCTCTGGCTGGTTGGTTTCTAAGACCACAAACGTGTCTTCGTCATACAGTGACATAGTTTCAAAGGTTGAGGTTAATTATTTCTAAAGTTTCGTACACTTAAGCGAACCAAAGTATAAACTCTTAATTACAATTTTTCAGGCCCGGCTCGATCGTGTTACAATTAAGCACCATCAGAATTCCTAGCGGATTACCGTTATTAACTTACTTGTTAACTTAGTTGTTAACCGAGTTGTCAACAGATCCGACACAGCATTTCTGAGGAGATTTGTCAAGTGCAAATTTGTCAAGTGTCAAATTGTCAAGAAATATTCGATCGGCTGTATCTAATTATAACTGGCACTATACATTCCCATGATCACATCTTCCACTTCAACCCCAGTTGCGCGCAAACCCTCTAAATCCGAAGGTCTCAAAGAACGCAGCAACTATTTACGAGAACCCGTTGCGACTGAACTGTTACAAGAAACTACCCACTTCACCGAAGAAGGGATTCAGATTCTCAAATTTCACGGCTCGTACCAGCAAGACAACCGCGACAATCGAGTTAAAGGACAAGAAAAAGACTATCAGTTCATGCTCCGCACCCGCAATCCCGGCGGGTTCACTCCGCCGCAATTATACCTAGCCCTAGACAAGCTATCTGAAGAATACGGAAACCACACGCTCCGCGTCACAACGCGCCAAGGTTTCCAACTTCACGGCGTGTTGAAAAAAAATCTTAAAGCAGTGTTTTCCTCAATTATTAAAAATATGGGGTCAACTTTGGGAGCTTGCGGCGACTTGAACCGCAACATCATGGCACCTCCAGCACCATACAAAAATCGCCCAGAATACAAGTATGCGCTGCAATACGCCAATAATGTAGCGGATTTGCTGACACCGCAAACCGGTGCTTATTATGAAATTTGGTTGGACGGCGAAAAAGCTGTTTCGGCCGAGGAAGACCCCGCAGTCAAGGCCGCCAGACAGAAAAACGGCAACGGCACAATCTTTAGCGACGACAAAGAAGAACCGATTTACGGCAGCCATTATATGCCGCGCAAGTTCAAATGCTCCGTTACCGTGCCGGGAGACAATTCAATTGACTTGTACTCTCAGGATTTGAGCTTGGTGGTAATTACCAATAAAGCTGGGGAATTGCAAGGTTTTGACGTGTTTGCTGGCGGCGGTTTGGGCCGTACTCACAATAAAGAAGAGACTTTTGCGCGGGTTGCTGATGAGATTTGCTATGTTGCCAAGGATGATGTTTACGATTTGGTCAAGGCAATTGTAGCAACCCAAAGAGATTTTGGCGATCGCACAGACAGACGGCACGCGCGGCTGAAGTACCTGATTAACGACAAAGGCGTACAGTGGTTCCGCGAAAAAGTAGCAGAATATTTTGGCAAGCCGCTAGAAGCGTTTAAACCCCTGCCTGAGTGGAAGTATTTTGATTTCTTGGGCTGGCACGAACAAGGAGACGGCAAACTGTTTGTCGGCATTTCTGTGGATAATGGCCGGATCAAGGATGAAGGTTCATTTCAGCTAAAAACTGCTTTGCGGGAAATTGTGCAGAAGTACAACTTGCCGATACTGGCGACGCCGCACCAAAACGTGCTGATTTACGATGTTTCGCCGGATATCAAACAGGAAATTCAGGGAATACTCGATCGATGCGGCATTCAGCGGGAAACTGCGATCGATCCATTGGTGCGCTATGGGATGGCCTGTCCAGCAATGCCGACTTGCGGGTTAGCGATTACCGAATCTGAGCGCGTGATGCCGAGCATTTTAGAGCGGATTCGGGCACTTCTGACCAAAGTTGGCTTGCAAGACGAGCATTTGGTGGTGCGGATGACTGGTTGCCCAAATGGATGCGCCCGCCCTTATATGGCAGAATTGGGGTTTGTCGGGAGTTCGCCGGAATCCTACCAGATTTGGCTGGGCGGTTCTCCCGATCAAACGCGGCTGGCAAAACCAATTGAGGAAAAGCTGCACGTCAAGGATTTTGAAGCTTTTCTGGAGCCGATTTTTGTTTATTTCAAGCAAAAACGGCAACTGAGCGAGAGTTTTGGCAATTTTTGCGATCGCGTCGGGTTAGAATCTATCCGTCAATTTGTAACCAACTACCAATCTGCTGACTCGATGACAACTGAGATTAATGAATTAGAAGTTACGTCTAGTAACGGCGAAGAAAACGAGACGGCCACTGCTGGCGGCGGCAAAGTCCGCCGTCGAATTAGCGTCCGCGATGAAATCTACAACGAGCTCAAGGAAGAAGCAGCCCGTCAGGGCAAGCCGATCACGCAGCTAGCTACAGAAGCGATTTCCACTTATTTAAAGAAGATTAAGGAGGAAGGATAAGCCGATTTTCGATTGTATTCAATAGACTTCTGGCAAAAGTAATATAAAGGCAGAGCATTTGCAGAAAAAAACGTGAATTTGTAAAATAATTCCGGTTGTAGATGCTTTGCCTTTATTGTTTTTTGAACAGTTGAAACCCCGCCTACCTATCCCCTCTCATGCTCTCTTCCTCTGCGTTCTCTGCGCTCTCTGCGGTTAAAGAAAAAAAATCTAATAGAAAAACGAATAATCCCAAATTCAATGCCTCAATTACAAAGATTAGCAATTACTCCCCCTCAAATTTGCGATCGCCAAATCGACTTAACTAGGGAACAACAGCATTATTTAAATCGAGTGCTACGTTTGCAAGCGGGCGATCGATTTATTGCAATGGACGGCCGAGGACACTGGTGGTTAGCAGTCTTAGAAGCCCAGGAAACCGGGTTATTTGCCTCCATAGCAGAGGAGATTGCGGTGAACAGGGAGCTACCCGTGGAAGTAACTTTGATGGCGGCATTGCCCAAGGGAAACGCCTTTGACGAGGTTGTGAGACAGGCAACGGAGTTGGGTGTGGCAAGTATTGTACCCGTAACGAGCGATCGAACTTTGCTCAAACCAAGCGATCAAAAAGTCGATCGGTGGAGAAAAATTGCTGCGGAGGCGGCGGAACAGTCGGAACGTCAAATTGTGCCGACGATTTTAGAGCCTGTTTCGTTTGATGTTGCTGTGAAAGATTGCGGTCAAAAATATCGATATATTTGTGTTGCTCGCGGGGAAAATCGGCATTTGTGGGATTGTTTGTTGGGTAATTTAGAACCCCCCCAGCCCCCCTTGTTAAGGGGGGAGCAAGATGGAGCGACTGGTTTCGATCCCCCCCAGCCCCCCTTAATAAGGGGGGAGGAAGAATTCGATCCCCCCCAGCCCCCCTTAATAAGGGGGGAGGAAGAACGGGAGGAATTAGCGATTGTGATTGCTGTTGGGCCGGAGGGTGGATGGACTGAAGGTGAGGTAAAAAGGGCGATCGAATTGGGTTTTGAAACTGTTTCTTTAGGGAGTAGAATTCTGAGAGCAGTGACAGCACCGATTGTGGCTTTGTCTTTAGTTGGAGCGGCTTTTGAGAAGTGCTAATATCAACAAATAACAAAGAATTCATCAGATAGGTGGGTTGATGGGCAATGAAAATAGAGTTGAGGAAAGGTCGATCGCTCTTTTGGTCGATTCCCTACGGGATAGCTTCGCTTCACGCACTTTTGGCAATTTTCGGTACAACATCAGTTTCTGCACAATCTCCGAGCTTTCCCATTGCTCAACAGATAAATTGCGATCGCCCGCAAGGAGATGTGCAAGTCAGAGCTTGTATTCGGTTGAATTACGAAGCCTCGGATAAACGACTGAACGAGGTTTACAAACAACTGATTTCCCAATTGAGCGGCGAAGAGCGGGCGCTACTTTCCGAAGCACAATTAGGGTGGATTCAGTTAAGAGATAAAACCTGTGAATTTGAAGTTTATAAAAATCGTGGCGGTACCGGTTATCGAGGTTTCCTCAATGAATGTTTGGAGCGCATGACTAAACAGCGCACTGCGGAATTAGAAAAGTATTTAAAACAGAGATAGAATAGGAAATACAGCCTACAATACCTGACAACAATAAAGAGAAACAAGTATTTATGAAAAGCCGATCGCCCTTCACCCTCACCCTCACCCTCATCTCAGCAATTTTAACCACCATCGTCCCAGCAGTTTTCGCCCAGCAACAGCCATCAGCCAACCAAATCTACATCGATAAAAATTGCCAGCGCAATCAGCAACTACCGCAACTTGAAAGATTTACTATCTTTAGCAGAAACGAATTTACAACTAACGGTCAAAACTATTGGTTCTACGCCGCCCGCTATCTAGACGGAGCAGTGCTTTTCTGTACCTCAAAACCCAACTTCAACCAACCTAAACCTCTAACAGCAAAACAAATACAATCCCAATTTATTGACAAAATCGTCCGAGATATCAACAACAAAACAGCTTTTCTCATCGTAGTCAGAGAAGGAAATGGCCTCGATGTACCCATGACCAATTACGGCTTAGAATTGAGCAATGTCGATCGCCCAAAACTCACCTCCCTTTCCATCCTACAGCAGCGGGGAACCCTCAAAGACGGCGGCGAACCCAGCGAACACACCTTTCAAGGACGGGCTGGTCAATCTATGACGATCGACATCAAAAGCAGAGCATTCGACCACAACATAACACTGTTCGACACCAGCGGCAAAAATATTGCCGAAAAAACAGGTAACTCCCAGAATCGCCGAGAGTCTCAACTCACCGTAAAATTGCCTAGTAACGGCACTTATAAAATAGTTGTTAAAGGAGGCGATCGCACAAGCAAAGGTACTTACACATTAAGCGTTAATTCCAATCAGCTTTAACTCAATTTAAACCAAGCGCTAAGCAAACTCAAAAACAGGTGTTTCAATCACCATAATAGGTTTTCTATCTTCCCAAATCATCTTCTGCAACTGTTCCACAGTTTCAGGTGAAAAAAAACGCTCTCCCGTTTCCACACACACTCTAGCAGGAACGTTTTCAATGATAATAAACTTACCATTGACTTCAAGCGTGTAAGTTACTTTTTGTTCCACCATTGTTTCTTTCCGGCATATCATATCTATAAGTTAACACAACAGCAAAAATTGTTAACCACTGGCGAAACCAACCAAACATCAGCCAAGATAGAAACAACGCCATTCCCGCAACCGCCATGACAGACATCAACCACATAGCCTCCGCCCTCGATGGTAAAGAATACAAACAAGCGGCCCAACTCATCAAACAACTACAAAAAGAATCGCCCGAAAATCCGTGGGTGCAATACTATATCGCCCGCTACTACGAACTCACCAACAACCTCGAAAAAGCCCAAACAACCTACAAACAAATACTCCGCGACATCACCAACCCCAAAATCCTCTCCCAGACCCGCCAAGCTATTCAACGGATTGAAACCGCACAACAAAACCTCCGCCAACAAGCCATAGAAACCGCCAAAAACGACCCCAGCAACCTCGAACCAGGACTCCTCATCCTCGAACCCGTGAGTCCCGAAAACAAACCCGCCGCCATTCAAAATATCAGCAGAATCTTTAAAATCGACGCCTACACCACCCGGATGCAAATCCAAAGCCGCGGCTGGAGACTCTACAAAACAGGCCCCATTGCCGAACTCCGAATTTATGGTCAAGAACTCCTCAACGCCGGCATTCCCGTATTTTGGGCAACCCTAAGCGATATTCAAAAAATCCAAATCTTCCGAGTGCAGCACTTCCAGTCTCTTTCTTCCCCAGCCGTTGTTTGCAAAGATAAACTCTCACGACTCGGTGCGATCGAATTTAGCTGGTCAGAAGTTACCCAAAGAGTAGAAGGCTTGTTGCCGATGTTCATCGAAGTCATGGACTACTCGCCCAACCGAAGAAAGGAGCAATTTCGCCACAGAGAAATCAGGCAAGATTACGCTCAAATCTGTGACTTGCACATTCCCAGCAGAAACTGCATTCTGCGAATTTGCGACCAAAGTTACGAATTTCAACAAGGAGTGGATTTCACCAAAGCTTCTGCCGAACTTCCCACTTCACCGAACCATAAAAACAAAACATCGAGAGTCAAAAACTCTCAACAAATTCCTCAAAGTACCACCAGAATTAACTGGAATCACTTACTGGAAATATTCGATCGCCAGCTTGACGTTACAGTTTGGTCAGAATTTACGCCCTTTGCCGAGACAGTGCTCGATTACACTAATATGTTGAGCAAGATCGAATCTCATATAGAAGTCGAGCGCAAATCCGAAACTCCTTGGGACTCAGCTTTTCAGCTATACAGCGGATTAGCCTTCCTCAGAAACTCAGAAAATAGGGAATAGGGAATAGAACAAATAGTTAAAATTAAAAATGAGCAATCCCATTTTTAAATTGTTAACGCCAGCATTGGGAATTATCCCATGCCCAATTCCCTATTATCAATTCCCAATTTCCTACTTCGTTTTCACCTGACGAGCCATTTCCCGGAAATTGTTCATGCTGGGGCCAGGGCTCCGACGACTTCCAGTTGGTGTCGGCATTAAATTATTAGGAGCAAAAGTCCGATTCGGTTCAGCTTGACTCGGCACTTTGCCGTTAGTTGCTGCAACCGCAGGTACCTTCGCAGGTTCGGGAGTATTAGCAGGAACGCTAGCGACTGGTTCCTTGTCTTTCTTAGACTTTTTCTCTACCTTAGCCTTCTTAGCAGGTTCAGACTTCTCAGACTTCTCAGACTTAACAGGCTCAACTTTTGCCGGTGCGATCGCAACAGGCTCAGCCTTCGCAGGCGCAACTTTTGCTGGTTCCTTCGTTCCAGATTCGCCCAAATCTAGGAAATATTCAGACTTTTTCAAGCCCAATAGTCTGCCGAAAAAGCCGAAAATACCGCCGAAGAAATTTTTGATAAAACCAAACATTAGACTTACTCCTTTTGTTCTTTTAGAGAAATTTTTACAAGCTTGTCAACAAAATTAGACTACGAGGTAAGGCAACTTTTGTCTACATTTCTTAATCAAAATTTACATTTTGCTGTATCTAAGCTAGCTCATCAAAGCAAATTTTAGGTATAAATACCAGCACGCCTTTGCACTTATTTAGGGCTTGCTGAATAAGCCTAAAACCCTTACCTCAAAAGACTTTGACTCGCGTTCGGCGTTGACAATGTGTAAGA